>CAMLLI010000031.1 GCA_946480685.1 uncultured Flammeovirgaceae bacterium
GAGCACGAACCGCTGCTTACCGTCCAACGGAGGGTATAGGCGCCAGCGTTGGCTGACGGTACCGATATAAACGCATTGCGATCAGATTTATCCGTGCTGAAGGTTGGCTCCGGTAATCCCGAAGGCACACTTCCTATATATGACCATTTACCGGTGCCGGGTGAAGGATCGCTCGCAGCCAGTGGGTTGGAGTTCAGTGTTGCTCCGGTAAGTTGACATACAAACTGATCGGGGCCAGCGTTAGCAGGTAATCCGGGGTTCGTAGATACTTCAACCTGTTCTTCCGAACTCACCGCCTCGTTACAAGGTCCGTTATCAACAACAGCACGAAATTTATATATACCCGGTGAAAGAATACCGGGAGAAATCGTAGTTCCTTTTCCGAGCGAAGCATCTTCGGCAAATGGGCCTCCGTTTACTGATACTTCCCAGCGCATGACATCGCCTATATTTCCGGAGAGTGTTATGTTTCCTACTGGTGATGTCTGGCAGACGTCAGGTGCTGATGAAAGTGTTCCGCCAACCGATGGATTATATACGCGTATAGTATAGGACTTTTCTTTAAAGCAGGAAGGTGAGCTTGCGTATTGTTTGCGTACCGCTATAGATCTGTCTACAAACCGTTGGCCTGACGAAAAGTTTACATTGAATTTAAATGTAGCCGATACATCAGTGCTTGAAGCAAGTGTAACGCCAGAGGATCCTGTCCATGCATATTGTGTTGCTCCGCCTACCGGTTCCGTTGTAAGGGGTGGCATGGTAATGGTGACAGTGGTCGTGCTGGTCGATGTACTGTTACATACTTCCGTAGGTATAGTACTGGTCGGATCAGGCATAGCTATATCTTCGCGTATCGTTCGCTTCACAAGCACCTTCGGACTTTCGCAATTCAATCCGTTCGCTACGTTGGGCTGATAACTGGCCCATACTTTATATACTCCCGGAGTCTTTTTGTTTACCCAGTCCGGATGTGATGTGATGGGTAACGATGTAGATGTACCTGAAGTAATCAAAGCTCCCGGAGAATCCGTTGCGCCCGGCACATTCTTATACCAGTTAACGATATAGGTAGGCGGTACTCCGGAAATTGCAAATGCATTTGGCGTATTGTTATAGCAGACGGTTTGGTCTGTAGCCGGTGTTGGCGGAGGCGGAGCGCTGATGATGCGGATCGTGGCTATTTTTTCAACCGGAGGATTATCTCCGTTTACAAAGTCTCCGTTAACCGGCACCAACGGCGACAACGGGTTATTGGAGTATGGATTACAAAAGTTCCAGTAACGCACTTTCAGTTCGATAATATCGCCAACTTGTGGATAGCCTGCGCCAAATCCACCGGGTGCCGTAATTTCCAGTGAAGGTCTTTTATTATTCGCGATAACCGCAGAGCTGCTCATATAGTTGACTCCGCGTGTATCCTGGTAGTTGGTAAGTATATCTGCGCCACCTGCACCGGTAACGGATATACCATCTACTTTCAGGTTTGGTATCTTCGGAACAGCCGAGCCCGTGTTGTAGACAATCTGCTGCCAACGGTTTGCTATATTTGGACTTTCTACGGCATCAGGACCAGGAGGGTGTATATAGTTTGGATTACAGTTCCAGTTGGTGGCATCCTGAAATACAACGGATACATCAACGCCCGCGCACACCTGGTGTTCATTCGTTCCGGTAACCGGTGAAATGAGTTGCACTTTACCGCCGTTATATTCATCCGTACGCCATGAAGCAATGCGTTGTACCTGGCGTGTTATAGGGCAGAGTGATCCTTTGTAACGCAGCGTCATCACAACAACAAACTCACAGTCGCTGTCTACGGGAAAGGTATGTGTAACGTCAGCACTATAAGAAGTTTGTCCTTGTGCCTGTGGCAGTACCGAGTTTTTGCCATCACCCCAGTCTATGTATATATCTACAGCGCCCGCGGGTACGGGTGTCAGGAATCCGACATTATAGGTAACACGTGCGCTTACCGGTGAGCAGAAGCCTGCCGGAAATTTATTACTACCCAGTGATGATACGGTAGGGAGTCCGACACATTGTGCTTGCGCATGATGGCTTACAACGGTTGGGATAAGCGCAGCAACAACCAGAAATAGAAAAATCGCTCGTACAGATTTCAACATAACTTTCGCTGTAATTAAAAAATATAGGTCCTTTCTTATACAGATGTCATTTTTTGCAAATGTAAGGGGAGATGACATACACGAGTTCCGTACGGCACAGATGTATATATCAGTATAAATACGTAGCGGATAAGTAAGATATGAAGGTATATTTTAGAATATCAGTGCGTTGCTATTGCTATATTGATAGCAGAATACTTTCATGTCAATTGAAAAAGATAATGCCGATGATGATCGTTGGCCGCACTTCATGAAATATTCGATGTAAGATAAAAGTGTTCGGTGATAATGCTTTGTTTGTGTGCGGGCATTGTGTTGTGCCGAAAGTTCTGCACGGATTCAGCTCTCTGTATTTCTACTGAGATAGCTCAACGTAAAAATTGTGTTTACTAGTAAGTAAAGAAGCTTATGGTCAGGCATCTGCGGTCAATCTATCTTTGCGGCTGCGTATCTTTTTACTTGTTGAGATATAGCATAACAGTCGAACTGATCAAAATAAAATAATATCAATATGCAATCGAACGGTAACATGAACAGAGGCGATAGAGAAATGATCTCGATCATGTTTGGTGTAGGTGTTCTTTTTTTGATTTTTCTTCTGATGGTTTTTGCCTGATGCAGGAAGTCTGACGTAGATGGTATATCCGTAAAAATACGGATATCGATTCACGTAAAATCCGGTTGTTACCTGCTGGAAAATCCTGACACTGCTCCGGTCAGCTTCGGGGTAATTTTGTTTATAGCTCTGCTGCAGCTTCAAATGCATTAGTGGTGTATACAGAAATCTGAAGGGGAGATATGTATTGTGAGAAATAATATAGCGCAACCGGTATGTCAGTAAAAGGAAAATCAGATAAGCCTCCGCGGGTTGTTGTTGTCAGGAAGATAACTGAGTATGAAGCAAGACTTCTTTTCTCAGTCTATAAAAAGCATGCTGAAATTGTAGAGCAGATCGATCACGGAAAAACCTGGAAGCGCACGGATGTAATAGGAGAGTAGTGGCGAAGTAATCGTGTAAAGGTCAGCAACAATAGTAAATCCCAATCAATAATAATTAGTGTAGGAAGTTCTTTGCGTATGAAATTTTTTAAGTCCGTACTACTCGTGGTCATGAGTGTGATGATACACTTCAATGTTTTATCACAGAATAATGCAGCACCCGACATCATTGCTAACAATCAATACTATGTTGTTATAGGTGCTTTTGCTGTTCACGACAACGCAACGAATTTTGTGAAGCATGCGTCATCTTTGCAATTACCGGCTTCTTATGCATTGAACACGGATAAGAATCTATACTATGTATATGTGCTTCGTACTGATGACCGCGAGAAGGCTGTTGAAGAAGCGAAACATGTACGCACGGAAGCTAATCTGACAGATACATGGGTTTACCATGGACAGATACTGGACTCGCATGCTATACCGGATAGCAACAGTAATAGCATAACAACAGTTTCAGTACCTTCACCAGGCAACACAGACGAACAGAAGCCGCCGGCATCGCTGGTATCGGTCGCTGCTCCTGAACGTAAGCCGGATGCTGCCGCTGATCATGAGCCGGTTCGTGCAACAGCAAGTGTCGATGAGGGTGAAGGGAAACGCTTCCTGTTTCATGTATTCAGGGCGAATGATGGCGAAGCGGTAGAAGGAGAGGTAGATGCAATTGATGTAGTTCGCTCGAGAAAGATCGGTAGCTATAAAGCCAACATGCCTGTACGTATTTCGGAAGACGGCAATCTCGGTGATGTATCGTTTATATGTGAAGTGTTTGGATACAGACGTGTGCAGAATACCGTTAACTTCCGGGATCCGTTGGCGATGGATGGTGTATCACAAGACTCCAGTCAAAATATAGTTGTTCCATTTGAATTGGTTCGCCTGAAGAAAGGCGATATAGCTGTAATGTATAACGTTTATTTCTTTAAGGATGCAGCGATCATGCGTCCTGAATCTAACTATGAAATAAACAGCCTGGTAGAAATGTTGAAGGAGAATCCCAAGTATAAAATAAAAATACATGGACATACAAACGGAAGTGCCTACGGTAAAATTGTCTACATGGGTAAATCTGATAATTTCTTTTCATTGTCCAATACACGCGAAGGTTTCGGTTCTGCTAAAGAGCTTTCAGAAGAGCGTGCGAAAGTAATCCGTAATTTCCTGATCAGTACAGGTATAGAAAAAGAACGGATGGCCATTAAAGCGTGGGGCGGCAAGAAACCAGTTCAGCATAAGAACAGCGCTAAAGCACAGGAAAACGTACGCGTGGAAATTGAAATTCTGGAAGACTAGTCGCTTTCTTTTCTTGTTACCTCTTTAACATCCCCTTTTACTTTCTGATATACTATATATACGTGTTTTTACGGAGTGGTCTCTAGGTGTACATAGTACATAACCCTGTCTATAAATACCGTGAGAGAAGCGTCTTGCTTTTAACGTTTTTTGTGCTGTCTATTTTTTTACTAAATCAACATGAAACAAAAAATTGTAACAGTCATTGCTTTAATCACTTGCCTGTTTGTTGCTGGTTCAGCGACAGCAGATTCAAGTAAATCTATCATCAAATCAGGGGTATGGCGAGGCGTATTAGAAATGCAGGGTCTGGAGTTACCCTTCAACTTTAAGGTAACAACCGATGCTGCAGGTGGATACGATATCCAGATCATGAACGGAGAAGAGCGTTTACGTTTGGATGAAGTACGCATCACAGGCGACTCAATCAATATAGCGCTTCACATTTTTGATGCTAACATCAAAGCTAAAATATTCGGACAAGGTGATTCGCTTAGTGGCGTGTTCATTAAGAACTACGAGCAACATTATCACATTCCTTTTCATGCAGCCCACGGAAAAGGTTATCGCTTTGCTAAAGTTAACTTCAATGCAAATGAACCCGACTATAGCGGTAAGTATGCTGTGAAGTTCATTCACGAAACCGATACAGCTGATGCTATTGGAATTTTTAAACAACAAGGCAATCACATAACCGGTACATTTCTCACTACCACAGGCGACTATCGTTACCTCGAAGGTAGTGTAACGAACGGTATGATGCATCTCAGTGCATTTGATGGTAACCATGCGTATCTGTTTACAGCCAACAAAGACGGAGAAGGAAAGTTACTCGGTGAATTTTTCTCGGGTCTTACCTGGACTGAATTCTGGACAGCAGAGAAAGATGAAAACGTGAGCTTGCCTGATCCGGAATCGCTTACCTATCTGAAGCCGGGCTACGAAAAAATTGAATTCTCTTTCCCTGACATCAGCGGGAAGAAGATCGCATTCCCGGATACGAAATATACCGGTAAAGTTGTGGTGCTGCAGATATTTGGTACGTGGTGCCCGAACTGTATGGATGAAACTGTTTTTCTGAGCAACTGGTATAACGTGAACAAAGGCAGAGGTGTTGAAATTATAGGTCTTGCTTATGAACGTAAAAGTGATTTCTCGTATGCCAGCGGCCGCGTTCGCAAGATGATTGATGTATTGAAAGTACCCTACGCATTTGTTATAGCAGGTACGAACGACAAAGAGAAAGCATCGCAGACATTGCCAATGCTTAACAAGGTTATGGCGTTCCCGACTACGATCATCATCGGTAAAGATGGTAAAGTGCGAAAGATCCACACGGGCTTCTCAGGACCGGGCACTGGTCTTTATTATGATCAGTATATCGAGCGATTCAACGAGACTATCAACGTACTGCTCAAGGAAAGCGTGAATTAATACAGACGCAACGCAGGGTTCAGATAAACAAAAAGCCTCGTTCCAGAATAACTGGAACGAGGCTTTTTTGCTTTTGGATATATAGCCGGGTATATATATAGTGAGCGACTAAGAGCCGCTCTTGTTGTATATAAAACTTCCTTCCTGTCCGTTCTTACCTCTTTCACCGTGCTTGCCATTTGCGCCACGTTTGGAAGTTTGCATAGCTCCGGAACCAATAGCGCCTCCGCGGCCGCCTTCACCGCCATAGCCGGAGTAACCACCGTGCAGATTGAACTTGATTACTTCACTCGCGAGTAAATTTGCAGGACACTGTGCACATCGAAATGTAAATGTACCCCCGGCACCACCATCGCCACCATTGCCGCCATTGCCTCCGCTACCTCCGTGGCAATCGCAGTGAATAGTGCTCTTGCTTCCATTACCACCGTTGCCACCGCTTCCGCCATCACCACCGTTTCCACCATTCAATCGTAATAGCAGGGGATATAGGTTTGATTCAAGCTGCGTTACTTCGAGGGTAAGATTTTTTCCACGTTCACCATTCGCACCGTTTTTACCGTTAGGTCCCGGTTTACCGTGATTACATGGACCTTCTGATATATCAGCATCGTTCGCAGGTTTTGAGCTTATGCCATTTATACCGCTGCCAATGATCCAGCATTGTTTGCCGATCTTCAGCTTGTTTACTTTGATATAGCAGGCAGAAGGGGAGTGTTTCAGAATCAGACTGGAGGAATCGTGCATGATCAGTTCGTCCAGAATTAACGTGTCGCCTTTCAGTTCGTACGAACTCTTCTTCTGAATTTCCAGATGCCGGTTTTGTGCCATCACATCTCGATCCGTCAGAACGATCATGAGCATCAGGATGCAACGCAGCAATCCTGATTGCTTTAGGTAATTGAATCGCATAAGGTAAATTTTGTTAGGATTTATAAAGGTAGCCTGCAATTGTGGTCTGGCTTGTCCGGGAATATACCTACGTGTTTGTATGATAAATACCGATGTCGAGGCTGTGAGAGACACCTGTTTCTGTTCACATGTATATCCGTATAAATACGGACATGCATTTAGTAATAAAATCGGTGGCGCTACCACTATTAATACAGAGAACAGATGATACTGAAGATGCTTTACTTTGTGCTATAGAATAATAGATAGTGTGATAGTAAATGTTGTTGTGTTACAATGATTGAAGATTTCTCCGCTTATTTCGATAGTGGGGTTTGGGTCGGGGGCGCACAGATATGTGTGCCCCTTTTTTTTATTCATGACTTTAAGTCATGAAGTCGCCATAGATGAATCCATCAACATCTATAGGTATATAAATATACTTTGATTGTAAGTGTACTGCTACAGATGTGCAGTTGATACGGGAATAGTAAATGAGAATTTACTTCCCTTGCCAGGTTCACTTTCAATATACAGATGACCGGCATTTCTTTCGATAAATTCCTGGCAGAGGCTCAGGCCAAGACCAACCCCGCGCTCGCCCTGCGTACCACTGGTAGTGAACGTTTCTTTGTTCAGGATTTTTGCAACGTCTTCTTTTGGAATTCCTTTACCGGTATCGCTGATATAGGCGGTAACGAACTTGTTGTGGATGCTGGCGCCCATCTCTACACGACCATTGGCTTCGGTAAATTTTATCGCGTTGTTCACCAGGTTGCGGATCACGAGCTTGATCATATCCTTATCAGCAAAAACCTGGTAGTGATTTTCGAGTGTGTTTACAAGCATTATATTCTTGCGTGACGCCAGTGGTCTGAACAGACGAAAGTTCTCCTCCATGATTTCATGTATATCAAATATCACAGGCTTTACCTGCACACCTTCCATCTGGTTTCGTGCCCAGTGCAGCAGGTTGTCGGTAAGGCTTACGGTATAGCGTACACTTTCTTTCAGGTCGGGCAAAACATTTTTAAAATCGCCTTCTGTTATATAGGTATATTCCAGCAGGTTGAGCATCTGCTGGACCTGGTTGATAGGCCCCCGGAGATCGTGCGATATAATCGAGAATATTTTGTCTTTTGTAACGTTCAGATTCTCGAGTGATTCTGCTTGCATCGAAATCTCTTCGTTCTTGTTCAGAATCTCCTGGTTTTTGATGATGAGGTCTTTTGTTTGCTCATTCACCATGCGTTGAAGTAATTTTTTCTGTTGTCGTATCTGCTCTGTATAGTAATAGATGATCGTCCAGATAGCTGCTGCCAGCAACATGAAATATAGTATATATGCCCACCATTTCTGGTACCATGGAAGTTGAATTGTAAACGTAAATGCAGCAGGTTTACTAACTGTATCATATATATTTTTAGAGCGAACCAGGAATGTATAGGTACCACCGGGTATATTTGTATATGCGGCCTCATGACTACGCGACCAGTCAGACCATTCGTTTTCAAACCCTTCAAGTTTATGCTGGAATACTGTCTTTTCTGCATCTTCATAGAATGAGCATGAAAAATCAAACTTCATGTTGTTATTGCTATAGGCAATTTCAGGCTGGGGGAAATTCGGGGTGTTGGTATGAATCAATGAATCTTTTGCCCAAACGTGACGGATTGTAGTATGAATTGAGTCGCTATAAAAAGTTTTTTGCTTGGGATTATAGTGAAGTAATCTCAATTCATTACCAATTAGAACGTCTTCGGGGCCGGCTATTAAAATGGGGTTACGTACACTGGCACGCAAGTCTAGAATTGGCGTAGCAACCTTTTTGAACGGCGTAAAGAATGCTTTGTAGGTTCCATCAGGCTGCAGTTTGAATACTCCGGCAGTTTCATGTTCACCTGGTTTTGCTCCCCAAAAATAAATATCTCCCTCGGCATTTTCTGCTACGCTGTGAATACTAAAGTTTTTTGGCAATATATGCGTCTTTGGGTCGGGTTCAAACCTGTCTTTGGCTTTGTTATACCGGTATAGTCCATCAGAGGTAGTTACTACGATGCTGCCACTACTTAATTGGTAAACGCGGTTGTTTAAATTCGAGGGAAGCCCATGACGCTGATCGTAAAATGATACTGCTACCGCCTGGTTCATCTCATCGTTTAATCGAATTCGGTATATTCCCATTTGGCGATGACTGCTCCAGAGGTATCCCTCTTCATCTTCTACCAGGTAGAATCCTATATTATCAAAGCCGCGAATTCGAGACTCCTTCCATTTTCCTTTTTCTTTTTTTAGAAGTATCAACCCTTTGTAGTCACCTGCAATCAGGCGGTCAGTGTATTTTCTCAGCTTGCATAAAACAGTGGTGTTGCCGCTCGTTAGTTGTATTGGTTTTTTGCCTTGCAGCAGATAAATACCGTTTTCATGCGCAGCAAATATATCTTCACCAACGTTGATAAAATTATTGCAGGTTTTTTTTAGAATAGATACAAACGTGTTGGGGGAGCTCTGATAGTAAATATCTTCAGGTGTACCAACGTAAAGATGAGGACCAGATTTGCCCAGCGCTAAAATCTGATTTTGTAAACCGTTTTGTTTGTCATAAAAAGTGATGGGGGAGCTGGCAATAATCTGGATAAGTGCGTTGTCAGAAGATATCCATAAGTTGTGTTGTATATCTTTAAATACAATCCCGGGGGTTACAAAATCTCCCAATGTGGCGACATCAAGTAAAGAGATTATTTTCCCATCTTTATTCAGAAATACAATCTCACTGTCGGAAGACAATACAATCATGCCATTGTCGAGCGATCTGATTACATCAAATATTTGCTTGGGTGAGTGGGACTGCAATTCATTGGGAAATAGTTTTAGTTTTCCTTTTGAACCCAGCGTTATATCAAGCGTCCATATACGTTGTTGATTATCTAGGATAATAAGTGAGTTTGTACCATAGGCATCTAACCATTTTATTGATATTTTGTTAAGCTCCTCACCGAAATCCTGCCGTTCAAATTTTCCGTCTTTGTAAAGAAGAACTTCATTAGCCTTTACAAGATAAAGGCTGTTTTGGGCTTTTATAAGCCCCAGGTTAGGTATATCTATTGGGTAAATTCTCTTGTCTTCATAGCGAAGTATAAAATTGTCAGATTGAAAGAAGACAGCATTTTTGTAAACAATGATAAGATATATAATCTCCTGCTTATAAGGCTCCGGAATTATATTTTGCAGTGAATGAAATTTGTAACGTCCTAATGAGTCTTTGCGAAAGTACCCTACCTCGGAATCGGTTCCTACATATATATTGCCCAATGTATCCGGAGCCATTGATCGGATAAAATCCTTTTCAGGCGTGGAAAACATATCCCATTTCGTTCCGTCATACCTCAGTACTCCTTCCTTGTTGGCGATATAAATATTTCCCTCAAAGTCTGGCTTTATAAACCAGTTTTGAAGCGATGCGGCTTTGTATATATCCGAGGTGTGGTATTGAACAAACGGCTGTTGCGCATGAACCGTTTCGTTCACGAAAAGAGACAGGTATAGGATAAAAAAAATGCGCTTCATGAGACGCGTCTCTCTTGTTAAGGTTTTATAATGGCGTGCTGCTATTGCAGGATGTTCGTAAGCTGCATACCTACCTGGGCTGTATTTGCCTTATACAGGTACTTGCAAAGGATCCTGAAAAGCTCGCTGCTGTTAACAGGTTTCAGTAAACAACTGCTGGCTCCTGCGCTCAGGGCGTCTGCTATATTCTCTTTCAAAACCGGGGCCGTAAGACAACTGATGATCGGTATATATTTGTCGAACTCCCGGATTTTTGTTGTCGCTATATTTCCATCCTGACCTAGAATCAGGTCGTCCATCAACACCAGGTCAAAATGTTGTTCCGATACCATGGCCACTGTTTCTTCTCCGCTTTCAGCCAGCAGTGTCGTACAACCCCAGCCTTCCAGCATGGATTGAAAAAGCATCGCATTGATTTTACTGTCTTCAACCACCAATACTCTTTTACCTTCGAACGGACGCTTGGCATTTTCGGTAGGTGCGTTGATGAGACGGAACGGAAACGTAATTTTTTTCTCGTTGCCTTTGCTGAGATCGATCTTCATGTTTTCGCGATCATAACCGGTAATGTCGATAACGATCATGGTAACATTGTCGAATTGATCTTTGCGGGTGATCTCGATAAAGACTTCGTTGATGTCGAAAGATTTTGCCAGAAACAAACAACCGTGTTTGATAGCGCCCACCAGGCGATCGTGGTTACCGAGATATACATCGTCCAGCTGAACATCTATGTTCAACTTTAATAATACCGTGCGATACCGGTTCAGTTTATTGGCCAGTTTATAGCAGGATTCACGTAGGCTAAATTCTTCCATGGTAGATTGTGCGTTTACTGCATTCTCCTTGAATCAAATCCCTGCAAGTATAGGCTCTTATTTCAAACGATACATCCGTGATGAATTGAGCGTCATATCAGTAAAAATACTGATTCTTTTTAAGGTTACTTTATTACTATATTTTTCAAGTCGCTTTCGAAATATGCCTTTTAAGGGTCTAAATGACATTTTAAACCGTTAAGGTGTAAATAGTCTGATAACCGCAACAGATCAGGCTGTCCGCATCGTGAAGTTTTCAGGCGGCCGTTTGCGTAAATATATTCTGAATGTAGTGCCGTGATTTATCTTGCTTTCCACTTCTATCTTGCCGCCCATGGCTACAACCTGTGTTTTGACAAGGTATAGTCCCATGCCTTTACCTTCTACATGAAAGTGAAAGCGTTTATATAGTGTAAACAGATTTTGCTTGTGAGTTTCCGTATTGAAACCGAGTCCGTTGTCGCTTACAGTGATACAGATATACTCATTGATCGGGTATGACTTTATTTCAATAACAAGTTTGTGATCAGGGTGCCTGTATTTGATAGCGTTGCTCACCAGGTTAAAAAGTATACTGTCGATATAGGGTTTTACACATACTACTACCGGTGCATTTTCGAAATTTACTTTTATATCGGCATGTGTTCCCTGTATTTCACGTTCCAGGTTTGACATAACCAGTGCAAGCTCTTCGTTGAGATTTACCGGTGTGAGAAAACTTGTTCCATTTCCTTTTATTTCAAGAATAACATTCAGGTCTTTAATGACTGTGTCTAATTCAAGGGTAGAAGAAACCAGTTTGTCGATGATCAGTTTTTCTTCATCGGTATCGCTGGCATAGTCTAACACTTTGCCTAAACCCAGAATGCGTGCTGCCGGTGCACGTAGATTATGTGCTGCTATAAACGCGAACTGCTGCAGTTGCTGGTTATATTCAATCAGTTCTTTGGTGCGTTCACGGATCTCTTCTTCAAGTGAATCATTCTTGGCAATGATCTTTTTATTCTGCATCAATATAGTTTGCTGCGCTTCACTCAGTTTTTTATTCTGACTCTCCAGTAAATCTTTCTGCTGTGAGATTTCTTCCTGTTGTGCTTTCAGTTCTTCATTCTGTGCTGTGATCTCTTCCTGTTTACTTTGCAGCATCCGGTTTTGTGTCTGTATCTCGCGGGTACGTTCGGCAACCTGTCGTTCGAGTATTTCATTCTGTCGCGAAAGTATAACTGCTTTCTCGGCTTCTGACTCACGCAGTTTTACCTGTATAGCAAATTTCTTATGCGTCTGAAAAGCGGTGAACAACAACGTAGGTACACAGATCAGGAACAGGAATATTTGCACCA
>CAMLLI010000032.1 GCA_946480685.1 uncultured Flammeovirgaceae bacterium
TACTATAGCCGAATCATATTTACCGGTTTGCAACAATATACTCACTACATCAACAATACTTTTACTTTGGAAGAATATAACCTGGTCGTTGAAAGAAATACGTTCTCCTATCAGCAGGAAGCTCATCTCTTTGATACGCGCATCAATCTCGATCATCGGCGAAGTAAGTCCGGTGATGAGCATGATCAGCGCGAGTATTACCGACAGAACGAACAACGGTGTATGCAGTGCGGTTTGTTTCCGAAGCAGTAACCACGTCACGAGAAATATAACGGTTACAGCCATCAATATATAGGTAAAGAAATAAGCACGCTGGTAGAGACTTTCCAGCATATTTTTACTCATAGCGTTGAAGGCCGGTACATCGGCTACACTATATTTATCCAGCAATGCCTTGGCACGCGTTACGTCATTTACACTATCATAGGTAATTGATCCGAACTCCTGCAATTTGCTTTGTGCGAGAAATTTAAGACGTTCTTTATTCTTGGGTTTCTTGATTTCGTTAACAATGGTAGAGGCAAATTCCGGCACACGTGCATGCACCTTCTCTTCGTTGACAAGAGTTTTTACGGCAAACTTTTTCAGCTTGCCGCCTAACGTTTTTTGTTTTTTATCGATGAGACTGTCGGCTTTATTAACGACTGCGTGCAGTACCTGGGCTACTTCTTCTTTCAGAGCGGCTTCCTGTTCGGGAGTAAATTCAAAGTCATCAATACGATGGGTGATTACTTTCACCATGTGATCGCGCCACGCGTTGACTGACAGTAGCCCATACGTTATATTGTTAAGAACGCTATAGTCTCTCTTGATCTCCGCCCGTTCTGATGAGAGGCGGTAAACCTGAATGCCGCTCCAACCTGCTATCACCAGCAGTGCGCCTCCTACGAGGACTAACAACGAGCGTTGCAGAAGTATCATACCCAAACTGTTAAGTAGTACGATACCGTGTTAAAATAAAAATGCCGTTACCAGTGTGGAAAAGAAACGAGATTAAGCACCTTTAGCGAAGCTTTTATTCCACACTTTATCAGCAAGCTTACCGCACGGAACAGAATGAGTAAAAAAATACACTGTATTTGCTCGTTGATTATTACTACTTTTGCCTCGTTATGGCAATACCACTGAACCTGCTGGAAGAAACACTCGGTCATTTTCATGAAGGTGCCCGCTCGGTACGTGCCTATACCGAAGAGACTACCTATATCATTACCAAAGCCAACGACACTGGCGACTTCTGGGTAGCTACCGAAGAACCTTCCTTCCCGAAAACCAAAACACGGTCGCTCGAAACATACTTTGAAGATGTGTTTGGTGTTGAAGCCCGCTATTGACCTTCTTTTTATTCTGCCAAGATTTCTATAGTTTACTTTCCGGTAAACGAATCGCATGAAACCTTCTCTCCTGTTTTTCGCGCTGTGTATGCTTTGTTGTCGCGGTAAGGAATCTGATAACGTTGCAACAGCATCGCACCGATATCCCATGATCGACTATGTGCAAGTGGCCAGATGCTGCAGGATATTGGAGGTCCGACTGTTCTGGACCTGAAGAACAAAGACGGCAAGCAAGTGGTGCTGATCGGATGTCCGCATTCGCGGGATACTACCGGCAAAGAGTTCGATCTTATCGATATATACTTTAAACATCTTCAGCCCCAGGTTGCCTTTAACGAAGGTGGTGATGTGCGCGAAGATTTACACTATGCTTCGCGCAACGAGGCAATACGCAAGCAAGGGGAAACCGGTCTGCTTAAATATCATTGCGACATGGCCGGCATTAAAATGCTGAATGGTGATTTTACCGAAGATGAAGAAATCAAAACGATGCTCAAGCTATATCCGAAAGATGAACTGTTGCTATATTATACGTTTGAACGCTTCATCATTCCTTATAAATATGGCATGGACAGTGACAAACCACTTGAAGAAGCTTATGCCAATTTCATAAACGACTATCTAAC
The DNA here is from genome assembly GCA_946480685.1 of uncultured Flammeovirgaceae bacterium. The sequence goes on from CAMLLI010000032.1 coordinate 1,961, forward strand.
GAAACATGGCTTTCCCTTGGCGGACTCCGAGAAAACTTTCAGCTACTTCAAGCAGGTATACCAGCACCATATAGGACAGGTGTTTGAGCTGGATAAGGCAGACATCGAACAATTCGATTTTCTAAACGACAACTGCAAGTTCTGCGCGATCGGTCGCACCTCGAAAGTTGTTCGCGATGAGGCACTGCTAAAGAAAATCAGCGAAGCGCTCGATCAGCACGATCGTGTTTTTGTTACATTCGGTGGTGCCCATGCACTGGCCATTGAGCCGGCCCTTAAAAAACTTCTGCGCGAAAAGATACATCACGAGGCGCTATAACCCATTGCCTGTAACGCGGTTACAAAAAATCAAACACATTGCAGGTAACACGCTGCTGCTGCCATATTTGATTATTCCCGTGGCATCCCCATATTCGCACACGAATAATTCAATGGTCCGTTTTCAACCTATCTATGACATCGCTGAGCTCTGTTCCCGAAAAGGTTTGACACAGGCTATACTTTGCCCGGGTTCGCGATGCGCTCCTTTAACATTAGCGTTCGCGCGGCATCCTGATATTACAACACGTACCTTCAGTGACGAACGCAGTGCCGGCTTTGTAGCGCTGGGTATAGCACAGCAAAAGAAAGCACCGGCTGTTGTTGTATGTACTTCGGGATCAGCCGCGTATAACCTTGCTCCTGCGGTAGCCGAAGCTTGGTTCAGTGAAACTCCGCTGATCATCTTTACTGCCGACAGACCTGCTGAGTGGATCGCACAGCATGATGGGCAAACCATTCATCAACCGGAGATCTTCGGCAAGCATGTCAAGAAATCATTTCAGCTGCCGCAGGAGTATGAGCATGCGGATAGTCAATGGGCGATCAATCGTATCGTGAATGAAGCTATCAACTTGTCGTTCCAGGAACCGAAAGGTCCGGTACATATAAATGCTCCGTTCCGTGAGCCGCTATATCCTCCGAAAGGAGAAACCATAGGCTATAGCGAATCGGTGCGCGTTATGGATGAGTATACATCTCCGTTCGCGTTATCGGAAGAACAAAAAAAGAAACTCACTGCCGAGTGGAGTTCATATCATAATATACTGATCGTTGCCGGCCAGCATGAAGCCGATCAGGAACTGACCGATGCATTGTCTCATTTCTTCCTGCGTCATAACATTCCGGTAGCGGGCGATATCATTTCCAATCTGCATGGCATTGAAAAAGTAGTGCGACATGCCGATACATTTTTAGGACAGGCATCTGCCGATGTAAAGAAAACATTGCGTCCGGATCTGCTGATTACCTTCGGTAAATCGATCATCTCCAAAAACCTGAAACAGTTCCTTCGTAAATATTCTCCGAAGGTACACTGGCATATACAACCTGCAGGTATAGTGGCGGATACATTTCAAAGTATAACCAATGTATTCAATACGACACCGGCTAACTTTTTCCGTTTTCTGGGATCTATACCCAACAGCGAGTCGTTCGAAAATCAGAAGCAAAACAACTTCAACAAGCTTTGGGAAGTAGAAGAACGCAGAGCGATACGCACGCTGGAAGAATTTTTTCCGCAGGATGAATTTGCCGAGCTTGAATTGGTGAATACCATCATGCAAAACCTGCCTGACAACTGCAACCTGCACCTGGCTAACAGCATGAGCGTGCGCTATAGCAATGTTATCGGGTTACTAGCGAAGCAGAAAAATATACAGGTATATGCTAACCGCGGTACCAGTGGTATAGATGGCTGCACGAGTACGGCTATAGGGCACAGTCTTTCGAATGAAAAACCGAACGTGTTAATTACGGGTGACGTTGCTTTCTTCTACGATCGTAACGCTTTCTGGCACAACTACTCGTTGTCGAATTTACGCATCGTGCTGCTGAACAATCATGGATGTGTAATTTTCAAAATGATCGATGGCCCCGGTTCATTGCCGGAAGCGGATGAATATTTTGTTACCCGGCAAAGACTAACCGCGAAGAAGTTGTGTGAAGAGTTTGGCTTTGATCACCTCAAACTGGATAACAAGCGCAAGGTAAAAAACCTGGTGAAAGACTTCTTCGAGTTTGATGGTAAAACCAAGATACTCGAGATAGAGACGGAGACACTGATCAACAAAATCATATTTGATAATCTGAAAGAGAAAACCAAAAAGAGTTATGAGCTTTAAATATTCCTGGCAACCGGTTAAAGAGTATAAGGAAATTCTTTTCCATAAGTTTGAAGGTATTGCACGCATCAGTATAAATCGTCCGCATGTACACAATGCATTTACACCACTCACGGTGCAAGAGATGATTGATGCAATGTACATCTGCCGCGAAGACGCAGATGTTCGTGTTGTGATTCTGACAGGCGAAGGCGGTAAAGCATTTTGCAGCGGTGGTGATCAAAGCGTACGCGGCCATGGCGGCTATGTAGGCGAAGACACAACGCCCAGGCTAAACGTTCTGGACTTGCAGAAGATGATCCGATCTATACCCAAGCCTGTTATAGCGGCTGTTGCCGGATGGGCGATTGGTGGCGGCCATGTACTGCACGTAGTATGCGACTTAACGATTGCTGCCGAGAATGCCCGCTTCGGACAAACCGGTCCTAAAGTAGGAAGCTTTGATGGTGGCTTTGGTGCATCGTATCTCGCTCGCATTGTAGGACAAAAGAAAGCACGTGAGATCTGGTACCTCTGCGATCAGTACGATGCGAAAGATGCGCTGGATATGGGGCTGGTAAATAAAGTTGTTCCACTCGAATTACTTGAAGAGACCTATGTAGCGTGGGCAAAGAAAATTATAGCGAAGAGTCCGCTGGCGATACGCATGCTGAAGAGTTCATTCAACGCTGAACTTGACGGACAGGCTGGTATACAGGAACTCGCAGGAAATGCCACGCTTCTGTATTATCTTAGCGAAGAAGCAAAAGAAGGAAAAAATGCCTTCCTGGAAAAACGCGAACCAGACTGGTCGAAATACCCTAAATTCCCTTAGTCGAAATATATACCTGTAAAATATAGTACAGCATGCAGATAGAGAGGCTAGAAATACTGCGGAGCATAGCCGAGATGGCGTATGTTATTGCGAAAGCTGATAAAGGGTTGAGCGCTGAAGAACGTATTGCTTTCAACAAGATTATTGGAGAAGAACTGCAATATGATTCGTGGGCAGCACAAAGTCGTTTTGATCTGCTGGATGAAGTGATCCAACCTTCTATTGAGACAGCGTATAACCAGGCCATTCACGACCTGCGAAAGTATAAAGAGCATCTTACGGATAACTTGCGTTCAACAGCCGTACGGGTTGTTGAACGTGTAGCCCAGGCTTGCAGTGGCACGCACGAAATTGAGGCTTTTATTATTGATCGCTTCAAGAAAGATCTACAGCATCTTTAACCGGGTATGAAACGATTTACAGCACTGCTGTTCGGATTGCTCTGCACCGGTATATATAGTCTGGTATCAGCACAAAGCACAATGGAATCTGCTACTACTGTACATGTGTTCCGGCTTAAGCCGCATGAAGATCTGAAGAAGGCGTTGGTGTTATGGGCTAAACAAAACAAGATCAAAGCGGCCGTTATACTTACCTGCGTGGGCAGCCTTGAACAATACTCGCTTCGTTTTGCCAACCAGGAGAACGGCTCGGTAAAGAAAGGTCACTTCGAGATTGTATCGCTTACCGGAACGATCTCGGATGAGTCAGCCCATCTGCACCTGTCTGTATCCGACAGCACCGGCTATACTATAGGCGGGCATTTACTCGATGACAATCTTATCTATACTACCGCAGAGATTGCAGTGGCCGAGTTAACGGATGTAACCTTCGACCGGGAGACTGATGCTACCTATGGCTATAAAGAACTCGTGATCAGACGCAGAACGAAAAAGCCATGACCTATCCTTTTCCTACGATCTGGATAAACGGCAGAGATATATCAATAGAAGCTATACGGAACGAAACGGCTTCACCTGCCAGCGACTTTGAGCAGGCTACTTTTAATTTCATACGCGACTGGCTCAGCGGGCAAACTATATTTGAGATCGAGACCAGCGGCTCCACCGGCACTCCGAAAAAAATCGTACTGACACGTGATCAAATGCTGGCCAGTGCCCGCATGACGGAGCAGGCACTAGCGTTGAAGCCGGGCTACACGGCACTCGTTTGTCTTCATACACAATATATTGCCGGCAGAATGATGTTGGTACGATGCTTCACGACCGGTATGCGTATCGTTGTAACAGAACCGGCTGCGAACCCTTTGGCGAATATACCTGACTCCATTGCGATAGACTTTACAGCGTGGGTGCCATACCAGCTATATGCTATACTTTCATCACCGGAAGCTGCGCGCTTAAACCGTATAGGAAGTGCTATCATCGGAGGCGCTCCGTTAAACCATGAGACCATCAGCGAGTTGCAGCGGTATACGTGTATATTCTACGCTACATATGGCATGACGGAAACCATATCGCATATAGCATTACAGACCCTTAACGGTATAAATGCGTCAGCTGTGTTTCGTGCGTTGCCGGGTATAGCGTTGGCTATAGATGAACGCGGCTGTCTTACCATTGACGCTCCTCACCTTTCTGAAAAGATTGTTACCAATGACCTTGTGGAGCTGAAAGACAACTATACATTTTTATGGCTTGGCCGATGGGACAATGTTATTAACAGCGGTGGCGTAAAGATTATCCCGGAACATCTTGAATCACGTATAGCAAACACGCTATATGAATGTGGAATTTTACGGTCATTTTTTATAGGCTCCGTTCCGGATAAAAAACTTGGAGAGAAAATTACGTTGCTACTCGAGGGAGAAGAACTTGAAGAAGAAAAAAAATATAGCCTTCTTCAAAAACTTAAGCAATCGTTTTCGAGCTACGAAGTACCAAAAGCTATCGTTGTGCTTCCCAGATTTTTATACACGAATACAGCGAAAATTGATCGAGGGAAAACGATTGAAATCGTTACAAAACGGGTGTAAACGTTACATCATCTATAATATACCCCATTAATTCGTATTATCAGAATATTATCGTTTTTTTGATCATGGCACCTTATTTATACGGTATCCGTATAAAGTTTTAATTTATTTTAAATATAAAGGTTACATCTGTATCAATTATTTTATTTAGCTTTGGTTTGTCTAATAGTTGTCTTTAAAGATCCCGCCCTACTACAATCAGATCTTTAGAGCAGCACTGCTTTTTGTTGGTTTAAAATTTTATATACCATGAAACGGGTATTAGTTATTGAGGACGATGTCCCACTATGCTGGCTTTTAGAAAAGATACTTCAGAAGAAACACGAAGTAGTCATTATGAACAATGGAATGGAGGCTTGGTCATGGCTTACCGATGGTAATTTGCCAGACCTTATTATTTCAGATCTCAAGATGCCATCGCTTGATGGTATTGAATTGCTGGAGAATCTGAGTAATAGCGGTCTCTTCAAAAACATTCCGGTCATTATCCTTTCAGGATATGAAGACGCAAGCAAACGCAAACAGTGCCTTGATCTGGGAGCTTTTACGTACATGGTAAAGCCCTTTGAACCTCAGTCATTCCTGGCTGAAGTAGACCGTGCATTATTATTTCAAAGACAAAATGTAACAGTTAATTAATTATGGATGTTGCAGTGAATTTAAACGTAAATGAATCCCCTATGTCTGTAGTATATGAGGCTAACACTCATACATCAACCTTTACACAGAACATTGTAAAGATAGGCTTCTCGGATTCTCTTATTGAAAATGATTATGCACAAGGTACCGTGCACTTTATCAACTCGACCCTTGCCAAGACGATTGCTGAAATCAAGGCCGGCTCTTCTGAGTATGATGCTCTTCTGTTAAACCCTGCTGCTCTTGGCGCTGAAGCAGAACAACTGAAAGCACTCGCTGCGCAGAAAGCTCTACCCTATATATTTTATACTCCCAAGTTCGATCAGGCCGCTAAAGATCTGGCGCACCGCGCAGGTGCTGATGAGTATCACTACGGTGCTATCACTCCGGCATTCTACAAGCGTGTAGACTTTATCAAGAAGTTGAAACTATACAAGATCGAACGCGGTAATAAACCATATACTATCGTTCGTGCACATGAAGAAGTGCCCACCATCAAGTTGTGGACGTTGAAGCGCGCATTTGATATCATGGTTTCATTCACGGCGCTGCTATTCCTCTCTCCGCTCCTGCTGATCATTGCTATTGTGATCAAGCTTGAGTCGAAAGGACCAATCTTCTATATATCGAAGCGTGCCGGTGCTGGATATAAAATTTTCGACTTCTATAAATTCAGATCCATGCGCACCGGTGCAGACAAGGATCTGGCAAAACTTCAACACCTTAATCAATATGCAGAAAACTCTACTTCAAGCGATAACGTATTCTTCAAAATCAAAAACGATCCGCGCGTAACCCGTGTCGGTAACTTTATACGCAATACCAGTCTTGACGAAATCCCTCAGCTCTTCAACGTGCTGAAAGGTGATATGTCATTGGTTGGTAACAGACCACTTCCCCTATACGAAGCTGAGAAACTTACCAAAGACCAGATCGCATGGCGCTTTCTTGCACCGGCAGGTATCACAGGTCTGTGGCAGGTAACGAAGCGCGGTAAAGGAGAAATGTCTCCTGAAGAGCGCATTGCCTTGGATATGGAATATGCCATGAAGAACTCTTTCTGGCTGGATATGAAAATACTGTTCAGCACCGTGCCGGCTTTGTTACAGAAAGAACAAGTTTAATCCTTACTATATAATCATAGCGAGTACTACATGTTCATCCTTGAACTCATTATCTTATTGTATTTTGTTTACGTAGTTGCGTATACAGCCTTCTTTGCCTTTGCAGGTTTATTTTACAGAGCGTTGCCACTGCCTGAACCCGGTGGTAAACTCAACTTCTGTGTGCTGATTCCTTCCTATAAAGAGGATGCAGTAATTATGGATGTAGCGCAGCAGGCACTGAAGCAAAAATACCCGGCTGATAATTTCGATGTAGTAGTAATTGCCGATTCACTGCAACCCTCCACGCTTGAGTTTCTTCGGAAGCTTCCGCTGAAAGTGGTCGAAGTAAAGTTCGAGAGCAGTACCAAAGTGAAGTCGTTGAACATGGCACTGTCTCAACTCAACGCTGCAGACTATGACTATGCCGTGATACTCGATGCGGATAATGTGATGGAGCCTGATTTCCTCAAGCGTCAGAATGCTTTATTGTCAACCTATAAATTCAAGGCCGTTCAGGGACAACGCAAGCCGAAGAACCAGAATAACAATCTTGCGTTCCTCGATGGTGTAAGTGAAGCGATCAACAACCATGTATACCGTCAGGGACATACAGCTGCCGGTTTATCTTCTTCCATTAGCGGATCCGGTGTTGTATTTGACTTTACATTGTTGAAGACCAAGCTGGGCAAGATGGATTCCATAGGAGGATTCGATCGTGAGCTTGAGCTTCAGTTGTTGCAGGAAGGTATCAAGGTATATTACTTCCGCGATGCCGGTGTGCTCGATGAAAAAATATCGCAGGCTAATGCGTTTCAGAATCAGCGCAAGCGTTGGATCTCCAGTCAATATGTATACCTGGCCAAATACTTCAAGCCGGGTATGGCTGCACTCTTCAAAGGTAACTTTACCTTCTTTAACAGTGCTGTGCTGCGCAACATTCAATTACCGCGTCTCATCAACCTCGGTTTACTTACCGTGCTTACAATAGTAGCAGTACTGCTGCGCAACTATCTCGCGTACGGTGCTACTATATGGGTAGCGTTATTCAGCATCAATACACTGGCCATCCTGGTATCTATACCCGGAGAGTATTACTCTAAAAAGATGCTCAAAGCTATACTCGATCTTCCGGGTATATTTGTGCGCATGTTCTTATTGCTCTTCAAACTGAAAAACGCCAATAAGAAATTTATACATACACCACACGGAGTAACTTCTGAGTCATAATTTTTATGAAGGCAGTTTCTTATCCGCTGGTTTCCGTAGTTACTATTAATTTCAATCAGACAGCCGTAACCCGCGATCTACTGGTATCACTCCGGAACATCACGTATCCGGCTATTGAAGTTATAGTAGTAGACAATGGATCACGCGATACATCGGTTCAATCTTTAAAGCAGGAATTTCCAGAGATCAATCTCATTGTTACCGGCAAGAACCTGGGCTTTGCCGGAGGAAATAACGTTGGTATAAAAGAAGCCAAAGGTGAATATATACTGCTGGTAAATAATGATGTTGAAGTTACACCCGGCTTTCTCGAACCGCTGGTGGAAACTTTGCAGCAGCAACCGCAGGCAGGTATAGCATCACCCCGTATAGTATATCACAACCGGCAGGAACTTATACAGTATGCCGGAGCCATCAAGATAAATCCATATACCGGTCGCGGTAAAAAATTAGGATACCTGGAAACAGATACCAATCAGTATAACACGATACAGGAAACCGAACTTGGTCATGGAGCGTGCCTGCTCACCTCGCGCGATGTACTCGAGAAAGTAGGACTTCTTCCGGAAGTATATTTCCTTTATTACGAAGAGCACGACTGGACGGAGCAAGTGAAGCGTGCCGGTTATAAAGTATATTACGTGGGTACATCCAAAGTATATCACAAAGAATCTATATCCGTAGGCAAAAACAATCCCCTCAAAACATATTACCTCACACGGAACCGGATTTTATATCTGAAAAGAAATACAAAAGGCGTAACACAATTGTCTTCTATGCTTTTCTTTTTCGCGCTGTCCGTTCCGAAAGACGTTGCAAAGTTTTTACTGCAACTGGACTTTCCGAATCTTAAAAGCTATCTTCAGGGGATTTCCTGGCATTTGAACCATAACCGGTTATGATTGACGAAATCAAAAAGAAATATAAAGAAATCAGAAATGAAAATCCGCGGTCATCTGGTTTCGGAATATGGATGTTAACTGTTGGCAGAATACTATCTATCTTCCTGCGTTTGTTTGCAGCCAAGATTTACCTGCGCAATTGTGTAAAGGTTGGCAAGTATGTAACGGTGCATGGCAAGCCCTTGATCAATGCCAGCGGCACCATCATTATAGAAGATAAAGTAGCCATCTGGTCTATATTTGAACGTACCAAGTTGCTGGTGAAGGGAACGGGTACATTAACCATTGGGCAAGGTACGCGTGTGAACGGAACGCATATAGCGGTGGCTGGCAATGTAACCATTGGTAAATTTGTCCGTATCGCCCCCTATACATTGATATTGGACAGTGACTTTCATGATCTTCACGATCATACAGCGGAAGGTAAAAAAGGAAATATAGTTATCGGTGATAACGTATGGATAGCGTCACGGGCAACCATTTTAAAGGGAGTAACTATTGGAGAGGGGTCTGTTATAGCAGCGGGGTCGGTAGTAACGAAAGATGTTCCCCCATATTGCGTAGCCGCTGGTGTACCTGCTAAAGTAATCAAAAGACTTAAACCGCAACTTGTGGAACAAGTCGCGGAATAAAAGAATAATCTAGCGTTATTGTCGATTAACTGGTATATTATCAAGTAGTTACTTTTTCTAAACCCTCCTAATCTATGAAGAGAATACCCGTTCCTTCAGAGCCCTATATGTATGCAAGCGTGCTCTTCCTGTTTCTCTTTATCACTACACTAAATTTTCATGCCATCGCTCAATGCGGTTGTACCTTTACGATACCGGCAGGTTCGGGCAGTACTACGTTTAACGGAACTGCACAAGGTGTTAAGCCAGGCGATGTTATATGCATACAAGGTGGTGCCCGTGAAAGAATAATTTTTCAGAATATCAATGGCTCTCCTACCAACTATGTTACTATAAAGAACTGTAACGGTCAGGCGTTGATCGGTGGACCGAATGCAGGTAACGGTATATTGATCAACAGCTCGCGCTACTTCCGCATTACAGGAACAGGTGATCCAAGTGTTGAATATGGTATCAAGATTGTAGAAACAAAAAGTGGAACACAGGGAATTGTTGCCACATCGTTGAGCTCGGATATAGAGATCGATCACATCGAGATCACCAAAGTTGGTTTTGCCGGCATCATGGCAAAAACAGACCCAAGCAACAATTGCGCTGATAAAACACCCGAGCGTCCTAATTTCAGAATGAGTAACATTCACCTGCACCATAACTATATCCATGATATAGGCGGTGAAGGATTCTATATCGGTAACAGCTTTTACAACGGTACCACGATCTACTGCGGCAGTACCCAGTATCCACACGAAGTACGCGGAGTACGGATACATGATAACCTGGTGATGAATTCCGGTTGGGAATCTATACAGGTTGGCGCTGCGGTAGCAGATGTTGAGATCTACAATAACAAAATATATAATTACGGATCAGCCAACAACCCTTCGCAGAACGGAGGTATACAAATGGGTATTGGTACCACCGGTAAACTTTACAACAACTTTATTAAAGGTGGCTTCGGTCCTTGTCTCGTAGTACAAGGTATAGGACTGAACTATGTTTTCAACAATGTAATTGTTAACCCGGG
>CAMLLI010000033.1 GCA_946480685.1 uncultured Flammeovirgaceae bacterium
CTTGTGATTCCGGAAGCAATGGGATTGCCCTATGAAATGATCGAAGCAAAAGGTACAGCTATCGGAAGTGCTATGGCTGTTGTTACCAATCGCATGAGCGAATCAGAAACAAAATCAAAAGTATGTATACTTCTCAGTGACGGTGAAAATACATCCGGTAACATTGACCCGATCACGGCTGCAGAACTCGCCAGTGCATATGGTATCAAGATATATACTATTGTTGTAGGGAAAGAAGGCATGGTGCCGTATGGTAAAGATTTCTTTGGTCGTCCGCAGATGATCGAGAACACGATTGACGAAACCACGATGCGCAAGATGGCCGATATCGGAGGCGGACAATTCTTCCGTGCCACCGACAACCAGGCACTTGAACAAGTATTCGCGCGCATCAACAAATACGAAAAAGCCGAGATCAAAGAAACCCGCTTCAAAGACACTTCTGACTACTACGTAATATACCTGCAATGGGCGATGGCGCTGTTTCTGCTTTGGCTGTTGCTGAAGTCCACGTTTATTACCAACGTCCTGCAAGACTGAGAAAAGAGCTGCTAGCCTCTAGCTACCAGCTGCAAGTTTGTTTTCCGGTATAGCAGCATTTACGTAACTAAAACGGTTCGCTTAGCAGATATAGGGGTATTTATATAGTTCTATAGTCAGCCGCTTTTTTGCTCGCAGCTCGAGGCTCAAAGCTCGCAGCTATTTTACCACTATCATCTTCATACCGTAATCCCAGCCTAAACGAAATCCCCCAGCAGCCAGCAGCCTGAAGCCAGCAGCCTTCCTATCAATGTGGAATATTGTCCGGAAAAAGAATCAGTCTCCCGGCGAAGATCACCAGTACGATGCCCAACACTATATTCATGATGCGGATTACCATCGGGGTCATGAGCAAGCGTAGTTTGTCGGCAAGTTTGGCTTTGATGAGGTCGGTGATGAATACGGTGCCTACTATAGAAGCGAAGAATACAAATGCTTCGTGGCTGGTGTTGTAGTGTAGTTGTGTAGTGGCAACACCTACTGTGGCAATCCAGAAGAAAAGTACCATGGGACTAAGTCCGTTGATGATAAAACCTTTCGCAGCGAGACGGAGCCAACTGCGTGCTTCTATTTTTTTAGGATCATAGTGCGCCAGTTTTTTACTCTTGATCAATAAGTAATATAGTCCGAACAAGAGCAGTACTATACCGCCACCGTATGCGAGGTAGTGTCGGAAATTTTCGGTCTCCATGAATTGGACAAGACCGAGATAGGAAACGAATATATAGAGTGCGTCACTGAACGATACACCTATAGCAACAAATACACCGCTTACAAAACCGCGCTCAATGCTGGTTTGAATAATGGTGAAGAATACCGGCCCGATCAAAAATGCGAGTACAATGCCGGATAAGATTCCGTTAAGAATGATTTCCATTCGTGTGATTTTGCAGGAAAGTTTTCCAATCATCCAACTGTGCATTCTTCATGACACGCGGAAATTTATTTTGACCTCCTACCTTGCCCTTAGATTCCATCCAGCTATAGAAAGTTTTTATCGGCAGTACATCTACCAGCACTTCTTTCAGTGCAGCACTGCGCTCTACAGCATAGTCATCGTTCAACTCTTTCAAATGCAGGTCGATCTTTTCTTTCAGCGCTTTCGGATCCACCTTATCATCGGTACCGATAAACCAGTGGTGCGCAAAAAGTGAATCGTATGGTATACCGGCTACGGTAAATTCAGGAATGTTAATATTAAAATCGTTGGCTACAAGTTCAATCGCCTTGTTCATGTTATCCACCGAAAGGTGTTCGCCACATAAACTCAGGAAGTGTTTGGTACGGCCCGTGATCACGATCTCCATATCTTCCAGTGAAGTAAATTTGATCACATCACCGATCAGGTAACGCCAGGCGCCCGAGCAGGTGGAAAGTAATATAGCGTATTCTTTACCTTCCTCTACTTCATCGATCATCAATGTCTCAGCATCCGGATGGATCTCTCCGTTCGCATCAAAGTTCTTTGCTTCGAATGGTACGAACTCATAAAATATACCATTGTTCAACACCAGGCGCATCGAGCGTTTATTCGGATATGCCTGAAATGCAATGAAGCCTTCCGAGGCCAGGTATGTCTCAATGTAAAAAATAGGACGCGCCAATAATTTTTCAAAACCTTTACGGTATGGATCGAACGATACACCACCGTGTACATATACACGAAGGTTCGGCCATACATCATGTATCGTATTTACACGATGATACTTGATAACCTTCTCCATCAATATCTGTATCCAGGCAGGTACACCTACTATAACACCAATGTCCCATTCGGTTGCCTTGCGCGCCATCTCATCGAGCTTGGCATCCCAGTTACGCGAACGGGCAATTTTCTTTCCTGGTTTGTAAAAATGCTGAAACCAGAATGGCAGACGTGCAGCTTGTATACCGCTCAGGTCTCCTTCGAACACACTTCCCTTTCTGTTCAGGTGCGTGCTTCCTCCAAGCATTAATATACCGGCTTCAAAGATTTCCGGATCAAGATCGTATTTGGAAAGTGTCAGGATCTGGCGCACACTCGTCTTGCGAATAGCCTGCGTCATATCCTTGGTAACAGGTATATATTTGGAAGAAGCTTCCGAAGTTCCCGAGCTCAAGGCAAAGTATTTTACGCGTCCCGGCCAGCAAACATTCTTTATACCTTTCAAGGCAAGCTTCCACCAGTCACTATATATTTTATTATAGTTGTGGATGGGTACGTTGCTCTTGTAACGTTTGTAGAATTCCTTATCGCCTTTACGGAATCCATGGAGGATATCCGAAAAGTTATAGTGCTTACCGAACTCCGTTTGACTTGCCGTGATCAGGAGTTCCTTCAATTCTTTCTTCTGAAGATCGTATGGCGAGGTATACTCCTGCTCCAGCATCTCACGAATTCGAATTCCTTTTTTCAGCAACGTTCCAAGGATCGCCATATTTTTGCGTTAGCTTTGGTGGATTAAAAGTCAAAAATAGGAATGAATTAAACCATTCACAAAGCCGATGTAACAAACGGTCATTATACGAACAAAGCCCATTCACTTTAGCAGCGCCCATGAGTATAAAAAATAACCTTCAGTTTTTCCTTCAAAATTTGCCTCCTGATTGTCAGTTGATTGCAGTAAGCAAAACAAAACCTGTAGAGGCTATTCAGGAAGCGTACGATGCCGGACAACGTGTATTTGGTGAAAACAAAGTGCAGGAGCTCGTGCCCAAATATGAAGCGCTACCCAAAGACATTGAATGGCACCTGATCGGACATTTGCAAAGCAACAAGGTAAAGTACATAGCACCATTTGTGCATTTGATACATTCCATCGACAGCTTCAAACTGCTGGAAGAAGTAAACAAACAGGCCGTTAAAGCGAACCGGACTATTGCGTGTCTTTTACAATTACACATCGCTGAAGAAGAAACGAAGTTTGGTTTTTCGGAAGAGGAAGTAAAAGATCTTCTGGCTTCTGCCGAATTGCAAAAACTTGAAAACATTCAGATCGCGGGTTTGATGGGCATGGCTACTTTTACGGAAGACCTGGAGCAGATCCGCCGGGAGTTTCGCGGATTACGCGCACTATATGAGCAACTCAAGGCTTCATCGCTGCCGTCCAATGTTATGATGCGTCACCTGTCGATGGGTATGAGCAGCGATTACCGCATTGCCCTCGAAGAAGGCAGCACGATGATACGCGTAGGCACGGCTATATTTGGCGACCGGAAGTATGATCAATAGTATATATAGTATAGGAATTTCATTACGTATAGTTTCATGAATCAACGAACAACATTAATCACTGCTTCCGTGTTGGGAGCCCTCGCAGTATCGATTGGTGCCTTTGGTGCGCATGCACTAAAACCAACCCTGATACAGTCTGGTAAACTCGAAGTATTTGAACTGGCCACACGTTACCAGTTTTATCATACACTGGCGTTGCTGGCGGTAGGTATTCTGCAGAAATTTATCGCTGACAAGAAATTAGAGTATGCATCGCTGTTCATGCTCATCGGCACCGTACTCTTCTGCGGAAGCCTATATTTACTCTGCTTTGTAAAGCTTGGTGCTGTAGGACTTGTTACACCGATCGGTGGCGTATTTCTGATACTCGGCTGGGTATTTTTATTACTGGGTGTCGCAAAAAAATAAAGGTCTCTCGCGAGACCTTCATTTTAATTTTTTCAGAGAAAGCTTATTGAGGCTGCTCTTTCTTTTCAACTACCTGGGTAGTGAAAGATATCTTCGCTTCATCAGCGTTAGCTGCGTTCGAAACGATCGTAACTACTTTATCCTGACGGCCGATTTTACCTGCACTGTTGAATGCTATTGTAATTTCACCTTTACCACCTGGTTGAATCGGATCACGTGGCCATCCTTTTGGTGTAGTACATCCGCATGTTACCTGTACGTTGGTAATGATCAAAGGCTCAGTTCCGGTATTCGTGAATTTGAAAACCTGCTCCACTTTATCGCCCTGAACGATCTGACCGAAATCATGAGTCTTCTTCTCGAATGCGATAACCGGTCCGTTAACTTTTGCAGACTGGGCAAAAGCACCAACGGCCAACCCCAGCACAACCACTAATAACAAGTACTTCTTCATATCTTAGTTTTTTTACAAATTTAAACAGTTCGAATCAACAATTTTGCCAGAAAAAGCGAAATTTCTGACATGCCTTGTGTGACTTTATTTGAATATGCGAATTAACTAAACATGTAACCGGAATGGACGCAGAAATCGCCAGAGTTTATGGAAACCGTGTCAGAATAAGAGTTTGCGGGTTATGCTGGCACACTGATAAATTGTTAATGGTAAACCACAAGTCCTTGAATGAAAGCGATTTCTGGGCTCCGCCGGGAGGTGGTGTCGAGTTTAGTGAATCACTCGAAGAATCACTCAAGCGCGAGTTCCAGGAAGAAACCGGCCTCATCATCAAGCCTGGTAAATTTATTTTCGGTTGTGAGTATATAAATGCACCGCTGCATTCTGTCGAATTATTTTTCGAGGCCACCCGACTTTCCGGAGAATTGCAGACGGGTAAAGATCCGGAGCTTCCCATCATACAGGGAGCCGCATTCTTTACCATAAATGAAATACGTTCCATGCCGCAGGAACAGGTACATGGTATATTCCGGCTGATTCGCGATGCCAACGACATCCGCACGCTAAATGGATTTTACACGCTTTAATAGGTGTTCTGTACAATCTGTTTTGTGATTTACCCGCTAAAATCTTTATTATTGCAGAGAACCCGGAACTTTTAGTTTTATAAAAGGTGGTTCGCCCTTGGTCTAACTTACAAGCGGAAAACAGTATATACTTTGCAAACAACCACGCTCAATTATAAGCTCATCAAGAAAGTACGGGATGAACGTTTCGATGAAGAGTTTATTCATCAATACCACTTGTTGATTCATCTTGGCACCCGTGACTTTCAGTTATGCGTGATCGATCCGCAGGAAAACCGGGTGCTTTTGCTGGAAGACTTTGTTCTTCCCAACCTCGCTTCTCACCAGGAATTACTATATCTGCTCGACCAGCTTTTTGATTCGCATGCTTTATTGAAGGCAGGCTTCTGGAAGAAGATCCGCATATCACTCAAGAGTCAGAAATTTGTACAGGTACCGCAGGCACTTTTCGCGGAAGAAGCGATGGCCGATTACCTGAAGTTCAATGCACACGTAGATCCGCAGAAAGAAGATTTCCTTTCAACGGTAAATCCTACTACACAAGCCGTAACCGTATTTGCTGTCAACAAAGATCTGAAGAACTGGCTCGATGGTTTATACCCGAATAACAGACCTGTATTTACACACCAGTCAGCAGCCTTGATCGAAGGCACGCTTCAGGCATCCATGCAGCGGAATGATAACCCGCTATATATATATGTAGACCGGTTCAAGCTGCACATTCTATCCTGCAGAGATGGCAAGCTCATTTACTACAACCAGTTTGCTATCAAAGAATTTTCAGATTACGTGAAGTATATCATGCTGGTAATGAAGTCGCTCAACATGAACCAGCAAACCAGCCAGGTTGTGTTGTGGGGATATATAGGCAAGAACTCGCCTCACTACCACGAACTATACAAGTATATTAATAACGTGATCTTCGGTGAAAGACCTGCCAACCTGGCTTTCAGCTACGGGTTTGATGAATTACAGGATCACCACTTCTTCGACTTATACAGCATCTACCTGATGGAGTAAAACCATGAGTAAACGTATTGCACTCTTTCCCGGCTCGTTTGATCCATTTACAAAAGGGCATGAAGATATAGTATTGCGCGGGCTGCAGGTGTTTGATGAGATTATTGTTGCCATCGGGCATAATCCTTCGAAGAGCAATCGCTACTTCCCGATTGATAAAATGATCGGCTACATCGAGCAGACTTTCGAAAAATATCCGGCTATAAAAGTGATCACGTACTCGGAGCTGACTGCAACCTATGCGCGCAAGCAAGGTGCTCAATTCCTGTTACGCGGTCTACGCAACACTACCGATTTCGAATACGAGAACAGTATATCGCAGGTAAACCGAAAACTGTACGAAGACCTGGAGTCTGTATTTCTGATCACCACACCACAACTCGCGTGGATCAGTTCGTCTATTGTGCGCGAAGTACATAAGTATGGCGGAGACGTTTCGCAGTTCCTCCCCTACAAGCTTTAACAGGTATATACTTTCAGAAAATAAAAAATCCAGCGTGAACGCTGGATTTTTCGTTTATAGCTGTGGCAAATTTTTAACGTGCTGATTTCAATTCTGTTTTTTCGTAATAGCGCTCAATAACATAGCTGATGGATTTATAGGAGTGTTCCAGCGCATGGTATACTTCCTTCCGGTTCATCCAGCGAACTTCTTCTATATCCTCCTCCACTGCCGGGCGCATGCGTGAATCATCTACCAGGTCCATGATATACCAGCGCGTCTTTTTCATCATCGCGTTTTTATTCATAGTATAGGTATGCCACGTAGTGCATACTTTTCTACCGAGTCGCACCGAAACATTACACTCTTCCTGTACTTCACGCACAGCCGTTTCTTTATAGCGCTCACCTTTTTCTTTCTTGCCTTTCGGCAGATCCCACTTCTTCATCCGGTAAATCATCAGGAACTTGTCCTTCTTCCGGATGACACCACCGGCAGCCTTTATCACTTTAAACTTACTGCGCAGGTGATTTCGGATCAAAAGATAATCCGTCACCGACAGCAATAGCGACAATACTCCGGTAGGAACTTTGGAATCGAGAAAACCCAGAATGGTATCTATCTCGGCAGTGCCTACATTTTTGATCCATACATGATGAATCAGGCTTGCTTGTGTTACCGGAGTTAGGGCAGCATCCACCGTATGGTTGATACGACCTGTGTCGGGCGTTTCAGTGGATTTAAGAATTCTGACTGGAATGTCGTTGATAAAAATGATCATACCGTGCAATTTTACGCCCTCACCATGTCCGCAAAAGAATAAATTATTTGGAAGCTGGCAAGCGGTTTCAGAAAAGATTTTTAACAACGCCTTCTGGATTGAATAGAAGCAAAAAAAATTTCACGAGCTAATGTGATCCGCGCTGCGTTCTCCCCGATTCAAAATTTAGTGATAACTTTCGAGACTATGCCTATTTTAAAAGTACAGGAACAAACCGCTGGCAAAGTAGCTTCCATGCTGCTTCAAATTCAAGCCATCAAACTCAACACTCAAAAACCTTTCACATGGGCTTCCGGATGGAAATCGCCTATCTATTGTGACAACAGGTTATCACTCTCCTTCCCGGAAGTACGCACCGCCATTCGTGATGGTCTTGTGCAGGCTATTCGTGAAAACTACCCGGCTGTTGAAGCTATTGCAGGTGTCGCTACAGCAGGCATTGCACAGGGAGCACTGGTAGCAGAATCTATGACGCTTCCTTTTCTATACGTGCGTCCCAAGCCAAAAGATCACGGTATGGAAAATCTGATCGAAGGAAAAATTACCAAAGACCAGAAAGTCGTAGTAATCGAAGACCTGGTATCAACCGGAGGCAGCTCACTCAAAGCCGTACAGGCACTGCGTGATGCAGGCTTCAATGTATTGGGAATGGTTTCCATTTTCAACTACGGCTTTGATATAGCGACCCGTAATTTCTACGAAGCCAACACATCACTGGTAAGTCTCAGCGACTACAACTACCTGATCAACTACGCACTCGACCAAAAGTATATCACCAACGACCAGCTCGTTTCGTTAAAAGCCTGGAGAGTGGATCCTTCGAGTTGGAAACCGTGAGTTGGGGCTGCTGGCTTCAGGTTGCTGGCTGCAAGCAGAGAATCTTGTAGAGAGCTTTGAGCTGTCAGCCGCGAGCTGCGAGTTTAAAGGCAGTCGCTATATATGGCGCGAGTGGACTCTGGCTACTGGTTGCTAGCTGCTGGAGGCGAATTTATATAGTGAGCTGTGAGCTGCCAGCCTCGAGTTGCGAGTTTAAAGGCAGCTGCTATATATAGCAGTAGTGGCCGCTGGCTCCTGGCTGCAAGTAGACAAATCGTTTTCAACGATCTGCTATATATAGTGTGTTTAAATTTCTACCGACTATATCGAATTCGGCATAAATACATTTCCGATTACACCAAACATAAACACATACACACCTAAACACCCAAACACATTCAAAACATAAACACATTAACACCTCAACACATTGACCACCACATTCTCACCAACTACAAATATCCCAACAAAGGCCACGCCCTTTCCCACATTCACAAGGGGCTCAAACATCGTGGTGGTCGGGGCTGGTGCGTTTGGGGGGTGGTCTGCGCTATATCTTTTGCGTCAGGGGTATAAGGTTACTTTGGTGGATGCGTGGGGACCCGGTAATTCGCGGGCGAGCTCCGGGGATGAAACGCGTGTGATACGTTCTACCTACGGTGCTAATGAAGTATATTTTGATTTGAATGTGCGGGCACTTGCCTTGTGGAAAGAGAATGAAAAGCTGTTCAATAAAAAACTCGTTCACAATTCGGGTGTGTTGTGGTTCTGCTATGAAGAGGCTACTCCATTGGTGGATGACTCAATTCCGTTCGCGCAAAAACATGCCATGGAGTATGAACGTCTCTCGATACAGGAATTAAAGAAGCGGTTTCCCATTATATATACCGATGATCTGCACCACGCTTACTTCGATCCGTATGGTGGCTATCTGAAAGCACGTGAAGCTTGCCAGGCTGTGCAGGAGCAATTTATAAAAGAAGGCGGTAACTATATACAGGCAGAGGTTACTCCCGGCACTATATATCAACGGCAACTGGACGCTGTAAAATTATCGGATGGGCGATCGTTGCAGGCAGATGTATACTTGTTTGCGTGCGGATCGTGGCTCGGCAAAATATTCCCGGATATACTCAGCAATGTCATCACTTGTACCAAACAAGAGGTATACTATTTTGGTGTACCGGCCCCGTATGCATCCCTCTATGACAACTTTCCCGTATGGGTTGATGTTGATGGCAACGATTTTTACTATGGTATAGCCGGTAATGCACATCGTGGTTTCAAGATCGGTGTGGATATACGGGGTGCTATATTTGATCCTTCGCAGGGTGAACGAAGTATAACACCGGACGTGCTCGCGAAAGCACGTACGTTCATCGCGCATCGTTTTCCCGGACTGAAAAATGCCCCGCTCACGGAGAGTCGCGTTTGTCCTTATGAAAATTCACCGGATGGTAATCTCACCTTTGACGTACATCCGCATGCGGCAAATATAGTATTGCTGGGTGGAGGTTCTGGTCATGGTTTTAAACATGGTCCGGCTTTAGGCGAACTGGTGGCAAATACATTTGCAGGGAAGGCTGTTCCTCCAGATATATTTCGGGGTGCACTCAAATAAAAAAATCACAAAACCCGGAGTATATATACCGGATTTTGTGATTGAGCGTCTGGTTGTAGCTATATCTTATGGATTTGCCGGAGCAGTTCCACTTTCCAAAAACGAAGTTGTTATATCGTTCAGCACTTTTACCTTGTGACTGAAGTCTCCTTTAATCTGCTCGCGTATTTTGTGCATGTTGTTAAGCAGATCGTTGGTATCATCCGGCAGTGCTTCTTCCAGGTACTCGCGTATCCGCTTGGACATCGTTGGTGATTTTCCATTGGTTGATACACCGATCTTTAAATTACCTTTCGTTACTACCGATCCGAGATAGAAATCGCACAAGTCCGGTGTATCCGCTACATTGATAAGCAGCTTGCGGGTTCGGGCAAACTTACGAATGGTTTCATGAAGCTGGCGGTTATCGGTAGCCAGTATCACGAGATCTTTATCCCACAAATCCCACAACTTAAAATTGCGTTCCTCCCATTTGACGTGCTCATGTTTTCGTGCAAGTTCCTTTATCGGTTCCTGGATGCTGCGTGCCACGACTGTTACGTTGGCAGCGGGACTGTTCTTTAACACTGCTGTGAGTTTTTCCAACCCAACATTACCGCCCCCTACAATAAGGGTGCTCAGTGATTCAAGTTTCAGGAAAACGGGAAAAAGGTTGTTGCGTTCCATGGCATTTTTAACTGTTAGAAGTAAGACAATTGTTGTTAGACATTTATTTTATTTTTTGGGTTTTATATTCTTTTATGCTTTTTACACACCACTACAGATATACTATATCTATAGTCGCGTGGTTGCTGGTTTTATTCTTAAGCAATGGATTTGGTAGCTACCACCACCTTTTCAAGAGCCTGTGCATAACGCACTACTTCGCCTACAATGATAATGGCCGGTGAGCCAATGCCGTTGGTTTGAGCTTGTTCAGCAATGGAGCGAACGGTACCGATAACACTTTTCTGTGAAGGAAGTGATCCGTTTTGTACAACTGCTACCGGTATATCTGCTTTTCCATGATCTGCGAAAGCCTGCATAATCTCCGGGAGTTTATTCAGTCCCATGAGTATAACTACAGTGGCTGTTGATTGTGCAGCCAAGGCTATATCTGCAGAGACAGCTCCCGTTTTTGTTGTGCCGGTAACCACCCAGAAACTTTCGCTGATGCCACGTGCTGTTACGGGTATCTTCAAACTCGCGGGTACTGCTACAGCGCTGCTTATCCCGGGTACTACATCGGTATGTACTCCGTGTGCTTCAGCATATTCTATTTCTTCAGAGCCTCTTCCAAATACAAACGGGTCTCCACCTTTTAAACGTACTACGTGTCCGTAGCGATACGCGAAGTCAACGATAAGCTCGTTGATCTCTTCCTGTTTATAGGAATGTTCACCGGCACGTTTGCCAACTGAAAAGGCAGGAACACCTTTCGGTATCCACTCGAGTATATCTGCCGAAACCAATGCATCGTACAACACGACATCAGCTTTCTTCAGCACGTTTATAGCCTTGACGGTGATGAGTTCAGCATCACCCGGGCCGGCTCCTACCAGTGTGAGACGCGGTTCTTTTTCTATGATGGAGATCGTGTCGATCATTTTACAGCTACCTCATTCGTTACAGCCGCACGATAAGCAACTATATCCGTCAGGAATTTTTTAGAATCTTCAAGATATGCTATAGCAAATTCTTCGGTTGGTTCGCTCTTGTTAATGCGCAATACGAACTCGCGGAAGTTTGCTGCCAGCGGGAAGTTACCAGTCTCTATAAAGTGTGTCTGAAAATCATTCAGCACTTGTATCTGCGTGCTTGGTTTTACATCACGCGTCAGCAACATCGCTTTCGCAGTATTGATAAATGCGCTATAGCTGTGATATATAGAGTCAGCATACTGTGCATTACGCAATGCTTCTTTCGACCATTCGAGTTTTTCTTCTGATTCGTA
Organism: uncultured Flammeovirgaceae bacterium; assembly: GCA_946480685.1. The sequence goes on from CAMLLI010000033.1 coordinate 11,817, forward strand.
GAACAGTGTTGCGACCAGGTCTATAATTACACCGGCACACTCCCCTACTGCAGTATGCAGAATGAAGTTATGCTCTTCACCCCAGTCGATATAGTCTGAGGCCTCAACGGTTGTCAGATCACCGAGCGGTTTCAGCAAAGTATAGAAGTGATTTCTTCCAAGACGTTTGAAGTAATCATGATAGTACTCGCCATCCTGGCTGTTCGTTTCATAATCATCAAACAGTATACGCAATGCCTGCGGACCGCGCTTGCTTGGGATCTTCAGGATCTTATCGGAAATTATACCCTCACCATCTTTCAGTTTACCACCACCGAGTAACACTACCAGTGCCGGTAATACTTTTCCCTGTTTATCTTTTATTGTACTGCCGTGTAAGCCTATGCCCGCCAAACCGTGCTGTCCGCATGAGTTAGGACATCCGCTGATTTTGATTTTGATATCGGTGTTGAACACCATCTCCGGATATTCTTCACGAATCACTTTCTCCAATGCAAGAGATACGTTGGTACTATCGGATATAGCGAGGTTACACGATTCCGTTCCGGGGCAAGCCGTTATATCTGCAACACTATCGAAGCCTGGTTCTGCCAGCGCGAGTTTATCCA
>CAMLLI010000034.1 GCA_946480685.1 uncultured Flammeovirgaceae bacterium
AACTGGCAGGTGTTATGTTGCTTGTTAACATTGTTATCTGGGTGCTGGGTATTGTATTTCTGATTGATAACCTCGGCTATAATGTTACCACCATCATCACCGGTCTTGGTATAGGCGGTATTGCTGTAGCACTGGCAGCGCAAAATATACTGGGCGACTTGTTCAACTACTTCGTGATCTTTTTCGACAGACCTTTTGAGGTTGGAGATTTTATTGTGGTGGATGACAAGCTCGGTTCAATTGAGTATATCGGATTGAAGACGACACGTCTGCGAAGTCTTTCGGGTGAACAGATCGTGATTGGTAATGCAAATCTCACCAACTCGCGGATTCATAACTTCAAACGCCAGGTTAACCGCAGAGTTGTATTTACCTTCAACATCGATTACAAAACTCCGGTTGAAAAAATCAAAACAATTTCCGGCATGGTTCGATCCATCATCGAGCAACAGCAGATGGTTCGATTCGACCGCGCACATTTTGCATCGTTTGGTGACTGGAGTTTGCGGTTCGAGGTGGTTTACTATGTGCTGGATCCTGACTTTAACAAGTACATGGACATTCAGCAAAATATTAATATACAGCTATACGAAGTGTTGCAGAAGAATGAAATTTACTTTGTAAATACATTGCATGTATCTACGGCACCGCCACCACCGAAGTCGGATGACGATGCGGGTGCCTCTGAGCAATCGCTCAATCGGGAAAAAGAAACCACACAACAAAACGGAACGTAGCCCACTATAACTTTGTTAGCTGGTTGTTGGTGAGAAGATAGCTTTAATCTGTGCGGTGCTTCTCAAAATATACCTCCTGTTTCTGCCACATGTGCAGACTATAATTCATGGTTTAAAAAAAATTATAGTTTAACCTTAAAAATCCGGTGGCGATTTACCTTATTTTTGAGGTAATATTGGAGGAAAACTTTTTCGAAAAATAATTTCATGAAACCGTTATCCATCCTTACTGTTGACGATCAGGCACTCTTTCGTGAAGGACTTACGTTGGTGTTGAATAAACTGTACCCGACCGCGAAAGTAAAGCAGGCCAGCAGTGGTCCTGAAGCTTTTGATCTGATGAGCAATCACGTCTTTGATCTCCTGCTGCTGGACATTGGTATGCCCGGCATGAACGGCATGGAAGTAGCCAAGCAGGTTATGCTCGATCATCCATCAACTCATATTATTATTCTTACGCAATACAATGGTGAAGCTATGATCACGCACCTCGTGCAGGCAGGCGTGCATGGTTTTTTGCTCAAGAACAGTGGCTCGCAAGAGATCAAGAAAGCTATTGATACCGTGCTGAGTGGCAAGCAGTATATCACCACCATGATTCATCCTTCTTTACTGAAAGATGAGAAAGCCAACAACGCTCCGTCTGTACGCTTTAGTAAACGTGAAGCAGATATACTGATGTACCTGAAGCTTGGTAAATCGAGTAAAGAAATTGCCGAGCGATTATCGCTGAAGGAGAATACGATCAACAGTTATCGCGAAGATATGCTGCGTAAAACACAAACCAGTAATGTAGCGGAGCTGATCTCGTATGCCTATAAAAATGGCGTATTAGGCTGATGCTGTAAGGGGCATAACCGGAAATTTGTCTGCACCGTCTTTCTGACGCGGATTAAATTCAATAATAACACGCAGCCCTCTCGGAGATATAGGTTCTCTGCGAAATGTCGCTCCTATACTTTTAGCGCGTTTGGCAAGGTTGATGGTGCCCATGCCGGATGATTTTTCTTCGTTCTCTTTGCGTCTATAATCTGAGCCATCATCTTCTACCGTAATCGTAAGTAGTTCATCTTCCCAATGCAGGTGCACGGAAATATTCCAGGCGTTTGAATGCTTGATGGCATTGGAGAACAACTCCTGCACCATTCTGAACAAGTTTAGTTTCTGTCGCTGATTGATGGGCACCGGATTACCGCTTTGCACAAAGTGCATGTGTGTACCTTTCAATGCATCGAGTTTGTGGCAGAGTTCGCGAATAGCAAAATTCAGACTCATGCCTTCTATAAAATCCGGAGAAAGATTCCAGATGATGTTGCGGATACTTTCGATGGTGCGATTGAGATTGCGCTTTACAACAATAAGCTTGGCTTCTATATGCGGGGGCAATGCATCGGCTTCGCGCATTACCAGGTCCAGATCAAGGTGTATCAGGCTGAGTACGGTTCCCAAATCATCGTGCAGGTCGCTGGAGATACGCTGACGATCGTGCTCAATAAATTCATTTACGCGCGACCATGGTATATGCTCTACGGTAGAGTCGTTAACCTGCACAGCCCGCCTTATTTCTTTTCTTTTATCAAGCCAATAAAAAACCAAAGCGGTTACACCTGAACTGGCTAACGCCACTAAAATGTAAATTGCAATCATATTGCTAACTTGATTTGTCGTTTGATTTCGGTTAGTTAGTAAAGAAGTACCTCTATGCTTTAATGGTTTATATGGCGCCAGCTATTAATCTCTCCCAAACGGCCAATTCACTTCCAAAACCTTTGTAATTTAAACGTTTATTCAAACTTTCAGAAGTCATGAACGTGGTTTTCATTATGGCCTCAATTTTTTTTCAAACTGCTTCATTTAAGCAACAACAACAAAATTTTGAACGGGTAAAAAACGCTTACAACGAAAAGGAAGCCACCGTAAAACAATACTTTACCCAAAAACATTTCAGGGCAGACGGATTTCATCTTTTTATCCAGGCGTTTAAAAAAGAAAAGAAGCTGGAAGTATGGATCCGTGAGAAAAATAAACAGGAATATGCGCTGCTCACTACGTATGATTTCTGCTCAACATCAGGTGTGCTCGGACCTAAACGCAAGGAAGGCGACAAACAAATTCCGGAAGGTGTTTACCAGATCAACCATTTCAATCCTAAGAGTAATTTTCATTTGTCGCTTGGTATAAATTACCCGAATGCATCTGACAAAGTGTTAGCAGACCGCCAGCGTCCCGGCAGTGCTATCTATATACATGGCGATTGTGTTACGATCGGATGTATACCCATTACTGACGATAAGATCAAAGAACTATATATACTGGCGATCGAAGCGCGCAACAACGGACAGATTGCTATACCGGTTCATATTTTTCCAACGAAACTCGATGCTGCTAACTTTACCCAGTTAAAAACAGACTACAGCCACGCACCTGCACTGGTGGATTTTTGGAGCAATCTTCAAACCGTTTACCTCGACTTCGAAAAAACGAAAAAGGTCAACACCGTAAAAGTAAATGCCCGCGGACAATACTTCTACTAAAAAGAAAAAGCCTTGAACTTCGAGTATTCACATACTCGCAGCTCAAGGCTCACAGCTCAAAGCTATTTTACTACTTGCCTTTCTCTAACACAAGCGTTACTTTATTAAAGTCTGCCGATGCGTTGATCACTTTTCTAAAATCTTCATAACGTACCAGCGGTGCGAAGATCTCCTTGTAGTATTCTTTTATAGAGATCTCGAGTATATTATCTTTTATAGTATAGTCTGACTGGAAGAGGAATGGTGTTTTGTCTTTGTCCTTATAGGTAATATCGATCTTCAGGTCTTGTGGATTTTTTATAGTATATCCCGATGGAATTTGAATTCTGATGATGCGATCGTAGCCACGGTTAAATTCATTCTCTACTTCATTTACACGTTTATCATCGCGATACATTTCTACCTGAGGTCCGATCAACTCACCCGCTTTGAATAAAATGCGTGGTCCGGCTTTCTCCAGGAAGTGCGAAGAGTTAAAGTCAACGTTGATCTCAAAATTATCGGCCTTCTCCTCCAGCGCTTTTGCCGTCCATTTTTTTATAGCAGCATCAGGTGCTGTTTGCTTGGTAAGTTCTTCAATCATGCGCGTTCGCTGCTCTTCAGTCATCAGGTCATAATACGGACCGAAGTATATAGCATTATAGCCACCGAATATTCGCTTCTGCTTGATGTTTACAGTTGAAAGATCATCGGCGAAACTCACCTGCATGTCGAGGTTATCGCTGCTGAGCTGATAATCCAGCGCAGGAATTTCTTCAACAGAAGCAAGCGCTGATTTCATTTCACCTACTGCAAACGGTTCTATAAATAATCCTTTGGTCGCTGTAAATTCTGCAGGCACCAGCGGGAAGCGTGTTTCAAAAACATACGGAGCTATGAAGCCTTTTGTATCAGGGAAGTAAAGTAAATATTCATCCAGGTATGACCAGGAGTCAAAGCTTCCGTCAAACTTCAACTGTTCACGACTGCAGGTTATTACCGGGTAACATTTTATACCAGCCTTTTCAAATGTCTTAATAAAAAGCTTCGTCATTCCTTCACGTGAAGCCAGTTTACTTTTTATGATTGAAGTAACCTGCGACAACGATTCGTCACTGCGCTCATTATTAACTTTTACACTCGACTTAATTTTCTGTTCAATGTTTCGGATACGTGACACGGCTGGCTTCGATGGATCGTCACCTAATGTCTTGGCAAATTTCTCTAATGCTTTGTCATCATCTTTCGAAGTGGTATATAAAACGGAGTAAAATGTTTTAGCGGCTTCGTCCCAGGTATATAAACGTGCCTGCGAACGCGCAGTGTTGTAAGCAAGTTTAAATTCAATACGTTTGCGATTGGCATCGAAGTATGAGAAGGCCTCCTCTTTCATAGCCGGTACATCCTTCATAGTCGCAGTATACTTATTCAACTCTTTGTTATCATTCTCTTCCTGCTTTACATCGGAGAATCCGTGGTAAGCTTTAAAGTCAAATTTTAAATGAGCAGGACACGTCAACAGAAATGAACTTGCCTTTACGGGTACATCAAATTGCGTATATACTCTGTCGAACACACTGGCGCGCATCTTACGTGTAAAGTAATATTCAATCTCGCTGCCCATCTCAACACCTTCAATGGCAAATATGCGGTAAGCGTTTCCGCTCTCTTCTTCTTTCAGTTCTTTCAGATTGGACTTATCGAAATAAATAGCTTTACCATCTTTGTTGATAGCACGTGCTTTCAATTCAATCAGCTCAATCGTATTATTCATCGAAATAACAATGCGGTTATGTTTTTGTATAGCCTCATCGTTGTTTACCAATACAATGCGATGAACGGTGGAGTACATCAGAAACTGGTTGTCTTCCAACACATACTCGTATTGCGCATGTTGTTTGAGAATCAGTTCGGTCAGGTCTTTTTCGGTGGCAGCAAGCGTATAGCGGCTGCGATTCTTTTCCCACTCATACGGTTTAACATCGCCTGCAAATGCAGCGGTTGCAAATACTACGAGGCATACAATTGCCCAAAACTTCTTAGTCATACGTTTTATTTTCTTCCGTTATTTTTTCTTCAGGATGATAGACTCCTTATACGTTTCACTGATCTGCTTCACGGCATCATTCCACGCAGCAAACTGATCGGGTTGCAACAATATATAGTCGAGGTAAAATTTCTTCGAAGCAATTATCTTCCCCGCTTTAACCTGGTAGGTTATATCGCAGCCTATCAGCGGACCATCAATCTTTGTATCAGGCGGTAAATATTCCACGGTGTATCCTTCCGGCATCGCCATTTCGATCACCTCGTATTTTATATACTTATACTCGGATTCGCGCGGAGATGTGCGAGATGCTGCATTGATCACGTCATTATAGTAATCTTTGTTTAGATTGAGGTTGATGTATAGTTCATCGCCAAGTTTCTGAAAGTAATCACTCAAACGAAAATCATACTGAATGCGTGTTGGCTTGTCATGATCGTCCAGCGAACCCAGTGTATATTTATCAAGAAAGAACTTGTTGCTTCCTTTGCCTACCAGTTTGGTAACGTAACGTTTCACATCATCTTTCTCGGAGCGATCGAGTTCATAACCACCAAACACTTTCGGGAAGCCCGACAATGTACTGGTACCACTGCCGATCAATTGCGTGCCTTCAATGCGAACAGTCATCGAGTCGGTCATCACATTTTTCTCTTTGGCAATAACCGGCACTTCTTTTACCTCGTACCGGTTGGCATCTATACCAATGAGTGCTTCTTTACCCTGTATCATCGATGAGGGATATCCGAAAGCTGTGTGATCGCTGGTGCCATCGAGGAAGTAATATTGTCCATCTTTGGAAATATAGGTTGCAATCATGTGGTTGTCCACCAACGGAGTGGGTACCTGCGTGTAGCGATAGGGAATATCACGTGTACCGATCCAGGTGTGATACGCTTTTATACCGGTAAGTTGCAGCATGTTTACGATCAGGTTCGCCATGTCTTTGCAATCACCGTAGCGTTTCTCGCAAACATAAGAACCACTGTGCGGTATAAGTCCGCGCATGCCTTGTTCAAAGGCTATATATTGAATGTTATTCTGTACCCAGTAATAAACCTTCTTAACAGTCTCCAGCTCCGATTTACTTTCGGCTTTGATCTTCTCTGCAATGGCTACAAGCTCCGGCGAGTTTTCTTTATTAAGCTTTTCCACAAACGTATAGTACCAATGATACAGGTCGTCAAGGTTCGACAGTACATTTACACTGCCTTTCTTCGTTTTGTAAGACTTTACATAGCAGATCACATGCGGTGCATAGTATCGCAATGACGGACTTTTCTCTTCCGACTTGATTGCCGGCAGATACTGCGCAGTCCATTCGTAGGTTACGGAGTTCCCTTTTTCAGTTTTACGAAATTGTATCTGCTTCTTATCGTCATTCAACACCTGGTATGCCAGATCAACATCCTTCGTTGTCTTAATTGTATAGGTAGTTTTTCCCTGTGGTAAATAGGTACTGAACACATAGCCGTGGATGAAACGTACATCTTTCATGTTTTCACGATACTCCAGTTGCGTACGGTTACGCGAGGCTATCGAAGGAAAATCAAATGAATAGTAATACGAATCATCGTAAAATATACCGGCACTGCGATCACTGTTCTTTTTGAAATTGGACACGACCATTTCCTTGTAACGGTTCTTGTCCCATACCAGTGTCTTTGCTTTTATATTCGCCACCTGGTTAAAGTGTGAACCGTATACGCGTTTACCTGACAGCATATCGGTTTGTTCTTTCAGATGAAGTACATCTTCGCTCACATCGACAAATGCACGCAGCGAATCTCCATCCGGAGTAATGTTCAACACTTCCAAGCGCTCTATAAATACAGCAGGCTCATCCGGAAATTTTTCCTTGAACTGCTGCCACAGATCCGTTGATTGTGCCCGGCTTACCAGAACGCAGGCTGCAATCAGGATGCCGGTGAGGATTATTTTTTTCATATACTTCAATCATTAACCATTGCCAACGCGATGTGCGGGTGTGAACAAGAACGTAACGGCAAACTATTCCGGTATACCCCACCAGAAATTAAGGGTTTGAGACTTCGCGCCTTTCTTATTTACAACAGCCTTACCGTTGCGAATACCGTGCTGAAAAGTTTCCAGTTTCAACAGTGAGCCATCTTCGTTGTATTCTTCCACAACACCATGAAACTCATCATCTTTATATTCACCTTTCTCACGGATCTTTCCGCTCGGGTAGTATACCGTGTAAGCACCTTCGTAGTCGCCATATTTATAGTTATACTCACTATATAATTTACCGTTGGCAAAGTATATACGCTTGGCACCATCCAGGGCACCATCTTTATAGTGCTCCTCAATGGCAGTAGCGCCATTCGGGAATGTTGCCTTTATCTCGGTTGTGTTTGCTGTGAATGGAATCCATGCACCAAATGCACTGGCAGCATCGGCTGCGCGGTATGCGATCAGGTCACCTTCACTATATAGTTTCTCGAGTACAGGCGTACCTTCAGCAGTATTGTAGCGTGCTATACCGTGGCGTTCATCTTTTGCATATTCGATCGTAGAGGCAACTTTGCCATGCATATAGTAAAATGTCCAGGTGCTGTCGCCATTACCCTGCACGTATTTACCCTGGTAATCCAGCTGACCATTGGTATAATATGATTTCCACATGCCTTCACGTTGGCCATTCAGGTACAACACTTCATGACTTAACTGTCCATTGAGCTCATGATATTTATACATACCATGCCTTTTTCCGCCAAGCATGCCATAAGTATAGAACACGCTTCCATCCGGGAACCAGCGTGTAGCAGCACCGGTATAGTTACCACATTGAATCTCAAACTTTGATTCAGGTTTTTTCGAGGCAAAGAACGTTTCATATACCTGCTTCGTATCTTCCTTACGCTTACGCGATACAGTTTCGCCTTTGGCATTGTAGTTCATCAGGCTTTCAATGTACCCGTTGTCGTATACGGTTACAGCACCAATCTTTCCATCGGTGTTATACTCTATATATTCACCGGTCAGTTCTCCGTTCAGGTAGAAGGCATCGGATTCAACCACACCATCGGAATAATAGGCCAGCCATTGCTGCTGACGCTCGCCATCCTGCATCCATCCTTCTTCCTTTACTTTACCATTGGGATAGAACTCCTGGAAATAACCATGAAGACGATCATCCACATATTTGAATATATATTTCTTTTGGCCGTTTCGGAAATACTCAACAGCTTCTCCCTGTACGAGTCCGTTTACATAGGTATACTCGCTGAACTTGCGTCCTTCCGGCTGGTAATATTTCCAGGTACCTTCAGGAAGACCTTTTTTATAGGCACCTTCTGCACTTAACTGTCCGTGGGTATAAAAACTTTTGGTAGCAAATGTACCGTTGTTGTTCTCGAACTTACCGATCTCTTTACCTTCCGGACTATAGTATACTACTTTTACAAGAACATCATTTTTATACGTCTTCACTGCCGATACTTTTCCATCGGCATAGAATATATCATCCCCGTGAAATTCGCTGGCTGCGTTAAGCTTCCGCTTTTCGATAACAGTGCCATGCGTATCATAAAACGTCCAGTCATCAACTGAATTACCCGCCTTGAAGTGTCCGGTCTTTTCCGGCTTACCATTGCTATAGTAGTAATTCCATTCACCTTCTGACTGGTTATTGATATAGTTGCCTTTGATTTTAACCTTGCCGTTCGCGTGGTACTCTACATACGGACCTTCGCGCAGATCATTTTTATAAATAGTATTATTGAAGAGCTGACCGCTTTCATAATATCCCAGGAACTCCCCTGTACCTTTGTCATCTATATATTCATACGACATATCGGTTTTTCCATTCGGGTAAAACGACTGTCCTTTTCCGTTGCGTTTACCGGCTTTATATACCAGTTTTTCACGCAGGCCGCCACAGCGATTGAATAGCTCTACATCGCCATCAATCTCTCCATTCTTTAAAAAGAAATGCTGGCGTTTGGCGCCATCCGGGTAATAGAGCGTTACCTCTCCATTATCATAATTCTCTATGCTTTTTACTACACCGGTATTCAGGTAATATTTCCACGTGCCGATCTTATCGCCATTGTTATTGTAGTTTCCTTCGGCCGAGCGTTCCATGTTGTTATGGAAATATACCCAGTGGCCCATGCGCTTCTCGCCTTGCTCCACACCCAATGCATCCAACCGGTTACCATCGTCATACCATGCCGGTATAGGTTTATCAAAACCAACCTGAGGTGCATCGAGCATTTCGCGCTTCTTCTTCATCTCTACGTTGGCAAGCGTATAGAAATTATTCAGTGCCTTTTCATTTTTCTTGCGCCATTTTTTAATCACATCATTATCGGCAGAGGCGGTTATGTGAAAGAGAAAGGGCTCCATCAGGTTGCCTTCCTTGATAGCTTTATAGATAGGCAGATAATAATTTACCCAACGATCATCAGCAGATGTACTGATCATGCCAAGTTGCTCAAAGAACATTTCATACTGCTTTACAACCGGAGCCGACACACCTGTCTTCGTTTTGAATTTTTCCTCCATAGCAATCTTTGCGCGAATGATCTGATCCAGTTTTTCACAGCCGTTCGCTCCTATAGGTGTTAATGTACCTTCATCCTGTACCTGGTTCGACAGGACTTTATCGGCATATACCAGCACGGAGTTATCTCCGTTGTTTACTCCGAGATACATACCGAACGAAAATATAGCATGCGTCTTGCGGCCTTGTCCTACAGCAATACGACCGAGGTTCAAATGGCTTCCGGCATGAAACGGATTTATAGTAAGTACTTTGAAAAAGCAGTCGATCGCTTTATCATAATCTTTATGATTGTAATAGGTTATACCAAGGTTATATAGAAAGGAAGGATCGAACGGGTATTGTTCAATTGCCTTGTTAAACAGTACTACCGATTTATCGAAGTCACCTTTTTTATCGGTTGCTATAGCCTGCGATTTCAGGAGGTGCGCTTTGTATAGCGAAGGCTTCTGCAGCGCTTCTTCACAAATGGCTATTGCTTTTTCGTATTGTTTGTTGGCGGTATAGGCCAGCGCAAGCTCCGAAAGCATATATACATAGTTTGTATCGCGCTTGGGCACCGTGAGGAATTTAGCAATGGCAGCTTCATATTTACCGGAGTCGTACAAGGCAGTACCTTGTTCAATTGTTTCACCGGAATTAACGAGCGGAATTTTCTGAGCAGTAATGGCAGAGGTAAGCATCATGCTTATTGCCAGCAACAGGTAGCGGATCATAGAGGTATCTTACGGTAGATTATTACTCAAAATAATAAAAGAGATACGATGACTCCGGCCGGGTGTAATATTTTATTGCAAAAGCGATTGAATCCTATAAAAAAAGAAGCGGGCCGCATAGGCAGCCCGCTTCTCTATATACGTGTTTGATCGCGCAACTAAACGCGTTCTTCCACTTTGTTCATTACTTTGGTCTGAATCTGGATTGATTCGTTGTGGATCAACTTCAACAGCTCGCTTGTGAATTGTTCGTTCAGTCCCATGGCTTTACCGAGTGTAATACGGGTCTGGATGATCTCTTCCCAACGATTTACCTGGAGAATAGTAACGTTGTTATCCTTCTTGTACTGTCCTATTTTCTCAGAGATTTTCATACGAGACGCGAGCTTCGACATGATCTCATCATCCAGATGGTCGATCTGTTCACGCAGTATACTCAGGGTATCTTTGAATGTCTTGTTATCAGATGAAACCGTACGCACTACAAGACCTTCTACAATTTTACCCAATACAGAAGGTGTTACCTGTTGCTTGGCATCGCTCCATGCTGCATCCGGGTTGATGTGACTTTCGATCATTAAACCGGCCATATCAAGGTCAAGTGCTTTTTGAGAGATCAATGCAATGAGTTCGCGGTTACCTGCAATGTGACTCGGGTCGCAGATGATGTCCAATTCAGGAATACGGGTTTTCAGTTCAATGCCCATATCCCACATCGGAGCGTTACGGAACGGACCTTTTTCGAAAGAAGAGAATCCGCGGTGTATCGCTGCCATTTTAGTTATACCTGCTTTGTTAAGACGCTCGAGGGCACCGATCCAAAGTTCAAGATCCGGGTTGATCGGGTTCTTTACCATTACCGGTATATCTACACCTTTCAGTGAATCTGCTACTTCTTGTACCGAGAACGGGTTTACCGTTGTGCGGGCACCGATCCAAAGTATATCTACACCAGCTTTCAATGCTGCTTCTACGTGCGCTGCGTTTGCAACTTCAGTTGTAATCGGTAAACCGGTTTCCTTCTTGGCTTGCGCCAGCCACTTCAATCCTTCTTCACCTGAACCTTCGTACTGACCAGGTCTTGTACGGGGTTTCCAGATACCTGCGCGCAATGCATGCACCTTTCCGGTAGCTGCCAATTGTTTCGCTGTTGCTACTGTTTGCTCTTCGGTTTCTGCACTGCAAGGGCCACTGATGATAACAGGCTTGCTGGCGGTTGGTAACCATGAAGAGATCGATTCGAGTTTCAAAGAGTGTTTCATAATATTTGGAGCAGTGTTAGACTATTTATAGTATATATTAATTTTTAGTTGATCCGTTGTTGGGTTCGATGATGTGCGTTTCGCTTTGCTGACTTTTTGTTTTCAGCTCGATACCATCGAGTACCCTGCGTATTTCGTTGGCGCTCGACATAATGCGATTAAGTTCTTTTATGTCGCGCTTCATCAGGTAGTAGTGGAACCGTTGCAAGTGCATGATATACTCCAGCAAAGCCTGACTGAGATATTCGAGATTTTGTTCGAAGATCGGTGCCCACATTTCAGGCGAGCTTTTCGCAAGACGTACTGTTGATGCAAAACCGCTGCCTGCCAATGCGAATATATTTTTCTCATCCTTCTCAATGTCCAATACGGTTTGTCCTAACAGGAACGAACTCACGTGCGACAAATGCGAGACATAGGCTACATGCTTATCGTGTTCTTCCGGTTCCATGAAGATGGTTCGCAGGCCCAACGCATTGAATACACGCATCGCTACTTCGAGTGAATTATCGGACGATCTTTCTCTCTCGCAGATGATGTTGGTCTTGTTACGGAACAATCCACT
>CAMLLI010000035.1 GCA_946480685.1 uncultured Flammeovirgaceae bacterium
ATCACTAGGTGTGTGATTGCTTCATTGACTAATTGGTGAGCGATTCGGTGAGTTAGTTTTGTTTTATATCTGTCATCATTTGAAAATCAAGTGCTTAACTTGGCAGGTTCAATTCCTGCCGGGGCTACATAACACTAAAAGCCTGAGATCGTAAAGATCTCAGGCTTTTTTTGGTTCGAAGTGATCTTGTTTGATTCATTGCATCTTTCAAGATTTCTTCATTTGATTATTTCGGGATGTATATACCTATACTATATGATGTTCTGCTGATAATAAATCCCCGGTGTCTGTAGTTACTTTTTTAATATTTCAATTTAAGTACTCTTATGCACAATGGAATAAGTCCGATTGATACAGCTATAAAAATTGCTACTCTTACATAGTTAAGTGTCTGCCACAGAGAGGTTCGGGCTGTCAGATTTTTTGTAAGAGATGGTGTTTCTGCGATTTTTTGGAATTCAATAATGTTTGGTGCGAAAAAAGAAAGTGTCCAGACCCTGACGGCAAAGTGAACAGCAAATAAAATCAGAAGCCAGTTTCTCACGGGGGCAATTTTCCAACAGAATATGATTGCAAGTATGAACGTAATCTCGTGGAGCGAATGGAATACTATCCAAAAGAATTTCAAACCCGCTCCTTGTCCATCCAATAAAAGTTTGAAATTGCTCGGTGGTGAGGCTGTCCATTTGGGAACGAATACTAGAGTTTCAAAAATCTGCGCTCCATTCATCATGAAGTAAATTAGAGTTGTAATGCAAAGCCATATTTCGGCTCTTGTCAAATGGTTCATTGTTATATCTTTCATTTCATTTTTGTTTCTTGTTTATATTACTTGTGGTTTCTTTCATGATCGCAGTAGCTTCAACAAAATACCTTTCAATAACCTGGATCTCTGTTTGAGAAAAAGTAGCAATTAGGTTTGCCGTCTTTTGTTGCAGTTCTGTAAATAGAGGTTGTAGTAATTTCAAGGCATTTTCCTCGTTAGGCACTATAATTACTTTTCGTCTGTCGTCTTTGGTAAATTGTCTTTTGAGCAGCTTCTTTCTCTCGAGGCGATCTATTAAACCTGTTACGGCACCGGTCGTTAATCCTGTCAGTTTGGAAAGGTCGCCGGCGGTAAGTTCCTTGTGTTGCAGAATAAGTCCCAAATATTTATGGTCAGAGCCTGTCAGGCCTGCTTTGCGGGCTATTGCTTCGTGCATAAAGATTGAGGCATCCGAATACTGTCGGCTCGCAGTTCTGAATTGTTGGAGAATACTGGCAGTTAATTTTTTACTCATCGTCTAAATATCTTAGCGAGAAAGATAAATTAATAGCTCGTACGATACCAGATAATCAATGAATATAAATTTGGATTTTTTTTGTCTGTCGACACGTTTTAACTTTTAAATGCCTGAGTTGTCCAGAAATCCGGAATGATTAAATGAGTAAGTGTATGTCACAAGAAGAAAGAAACAGGCAGATACCTGCTACAGCTTATCAGAGAATTTTGGCGACCTGGATGTCACCGCGGTTGATGATTGTATCGATAAAAAATTTATACAATAGGTACATCACCAACGCCTTCCGGAATCTAATGTTAGGTGAGTGAAATACGCTTGATCCATTCACATGATCAGTGATTTGCATACAAGGTTAATGGCTTTGCATACAAAGGCATTAGCCCTGCTACCGACCTTTGATTCATTAAACATTGATACGAATGAAAATGAAGACAATGAAATTAGGAGCTCATGGATTAACAGTGCCAGTCGTTGGCCTTGGTTGTATGGGCATGACAGGATTCGAGGAAGGAAACATGTATGGACCTGCAGACGAAAAGGAAGCTATAGCGACCATTCATCGATCATTAGAACTTGGTGGTAATTTTCTTGACACCGCGGACTTGTATGGACCATTGAAAAATGAACAACTCATTTCCAAAGCGATTGCAGGCAACCGCGACAAGTATATAATCGCTACCAAGTTTGGCTGGGAAATCAATGATGATGAAAAAGTAACGTGGGCAATCAATGGTAAAAAGGCGTATGTAAAAAAAGCTCTGGAGCGTTCCCTTAAAAATCTGAAAACTGATTTTATCGACCTCTACTATATGCATCGGCTGGACAAGAATACACCGGTGGAAGAAACGGTGGGAGCGATGAGTGAATTGGTAAAAGAGGGAAAGGTTGGCTATCTCGGTTTATCAGAAGTGTCCTCCGAAACCGTTATCCGTGCAAATGTTGTTCACCCTATCACTGCTGTGCAGAGTGAATATTCCTTATTCGAACGCACAGTTGAAGAGCGTGGTATTCTTAAAACATTGAAGGACCTCGGTGTTGGTTTTGTAGCATACTCGCCACTCGGCCGTGGCTTTTTGACTGGTCAAATCAAAACTATCGATGACTTACCAAAGGACGATTTTCGCAGAGCGATCCCGCGTTTTCAGCAAGCTCATTTCGATAGAAATATTGAGTTGATAAAAGCTATAGAAACGATGGCGGCCGAAAAAGGAGTTACGCCATCACAACTGGCGCTGGCCTGGATTATCAGCAAGGGTTTTGTTCCCATTCCGGGTACTAAGCGCAGAAAGTATCTTGAGCAAAATATCGCGGCTTCAAACATTATCTTGAATGATGTAGACCTGGTAAAGCTGGAAAGTATTGTTCCGCTGGGAACAGATACCGGCAAGCCTTATGACGAGTTTAGTATGAACCTGATTGATTAAAAAAATTAGGGTTAAGTCGGCGTAAAAAAAAATCTATGTTTGGTTATGAATACAATTCGTTCGGTTTCTGAATTTCATCGTTTGCTGAGTCTGCCAGCGCCTCGACACCCGTTAGTGAGTGTCATTAATCTGAACGAAAGTGTATTTCTGGAAGATGACGTCTGGAAAGGATTTGTCAATCGTTTTTATTGCGTGGCACTGAAGCGTGATACAAAGGGAAGATTAAGTACGGGCATCAGCATTACGATTATGACAAAGGTATTTTGAGTTTCACAGCACCGAATCAGGTACAGTATCTCGATCTTCAGACCGTGGAATGCGGATCGGGATACTTGCTGATCTTTCATCCGGATTTTCTGCTTACGCATTCCCTGGCGAGCGCAATCAACAACTATGGATTCTTTTCTTACTCAGTAAATGAAGCGCTTCATTTGTCCGCGGAAGAAGAGGATGATCTGATAGCCATCCTGAACAAGATCGATAAGGAATGTCAACACATCGACAAGCACACACAGGAAATTATTCTCTCTCAAATCGAATTATTGCTCAACTACTCTAATCGATTTTACGAGCGCCAGTTCATAACGCGAAAGAATCATAACTATCAATTACTGGCGAGGTTTGAACAAATTATCAATGCATATTTCGATACCGATACACCTTCTCAAAAGGGATTGTTGACGGTCCAGTATATAGCATCGCAGATGAATATATCCGCCAACTATTTAAGTGACTTGCTGAGAGTACATACCGGCCAGAATACACAGCAGCATATTCATGAGAAGTTGATCGAGAAGGCGAAAGAGAAATTAGCCACAACTTCATTGTCAGTGAGTGAAATTGCCTTTGCGCTTGGATTTGAACATTCTCAATCTTTCAGTACCTTATTCAAGAAGAAAACAAAAGTGTCGCCTCTGCAGTTTAGGCAATCATTCGTTTGAAGTTTCAATCTGCATCCCGTATTTTAACATGCTGAGGGCGGCACAATACATAGATAGGAAATACTTCACGGATACAGCGAAAATAAATTGCTATTGCTCTGACTTGAATTCATCAGGAATGTTCCAACTACTGATTGGTGAAGTATATATCTAATGGAAATATACGCGCCTCATTACCCCGGCAATCGCCTGAAACGAAGCGCTCAACTAGCCGCAACGTTTCTCTAAATCCTTATATTTCAGAACTTTTTAATCGACATGAAAAGATTTTTATACCTGTTGTGCTTTTTTTATGCACTTACCAGTCATGCGCAGCGCCAGCTCTATCCATATTCTGATGGAACAAAGTGGGGCTTGACAAACGAGAAGCTGGACGTTATCCTCGCGCCACAGTTCGAACGCAATCCTCACATTGTGAAAGGAAATTTAGCAATTGTACAAAAGGGGACGAAGTTTGGTTTGGTCAATCACAAAGGAAAGGTGATACTTCCATTGCAGTATGATGAGTTTATCGATCTCAATGGAGAAACGGGCCGGATAGCGGTGAACGGTAAATATACTTTTATAAATTTTAAGAGCCTCCGGCCAATTTCAAGCTATCAGTTTGATGAAGCCAGCGATTGTGACTGCCCGGAAAAACTAATGATTGTAACAAAAGATGGAAAAACAGGATTCCTGAATATTACTACCGGAGTAGTTGTCGGTGGCTTGATATATGACGATGTATCTTTACTCAAGTACTATCCGCGAAAAGGTAAATCAGTGCGATTTCCAGACTTGGCTGTAGTGAAGAACGGTGGTAAGTATGGCGTGTTGAATGTGTCGACCGGAGCGATGACTTTGGATACCAAATACGACTATATCCGCGGAGTGATTGACGAAGGAAGAATGCTGATCAGTGCTGATATGGGACTGGATACAAAACACTTTGATTTGAAAGGCAATGAAGTTTATGTACAACAACTCGCGGTAGTTGCAGGAGAGGATGAAAGTTATGAACCGTCAACTGTCTCTGAGAAAGAAGAGGAGGAGCATGAAACAACAATAGATCTGTATGCAGCCGGAAGCATTGGACATGAAGGCTGGACTGTATCAATCGAGAGAACACGCGGAGACAAGACTGAAGTTTTGGAAAGCTATTTTGTAGACGGCTATGAAATTGTTGGCAAGCTATATTATGATTCTGCGGAGGGAGCAAGCACTGCCAGAATAAAAGGTGTTAAAACAAATCCAAACGTAAGCATATCGGTGATGGATATAAAAGGTAATCTACTGGCCCGCTACGACTACCAGAATATTGTATATGAGGACGGCTTCTATGCTACATGGCTGAATGGAAAAATCGGAATAGTGACGATGGATCTTGTTGAAGTAAAAAAGCCGATGCTTGAATATATTCTTGACTACGATCCGGATAATCCTGATATAAATGCCGCGTTCATCCAATTGCCCAATGGTCAGCGTGGATACATGGATAAAAAAAGCGGGAAGATATTTATTCCTGGCCTGCCGCAGTAAGTAATTTTTACTCGTGGTATACAGGTGCCGCTATATATATCAGTATAACCCACTTTCGGATGGACTGTCTATCTTATAAAGGCCTGAGGTTCATGATAGATATTATCCAGGTAATCTTGTACCGTGCCGGGAGGGTATATTTCAATGAAATCCACATCGTTTCCTTTTGTCGATACCGTTATACCTTTTCCAGCGAAGATTAACTGATTGGAAGTTTTACCAGCGCGTGAGCGAACGGTTTTATCGGGTTGCGCGGTGCTTTTAAATTCATTCCATATTTCGTTCGCCAACACCTCGTCTGAGATATAGATCACTCGTAATTTGTCGTCTTTAAAAAAGAAAAACTGATTGTCGCCAACGTCAATCCTGCTTACGGCTGTGATTTTTTCATACTTCACATTTTCATGAATCTGGCTACTGCTTATGTTATTTTGTAAGATGAACTGGTCATAGCTTTGATTGAAGTACGTTTGGTAATCGTTTAGTGTCATGGTTTACGCAAAGTTTTTAAATTCAAAAAGACAATTTATACAAGTTTTCGCGGCCTGAAAAGAATGAAGATTGACGCATTTGATTTTTATGTCTTAATACCGTAATATTGCGTTATTACGGTATATGGGAATTACAAAGTCAGAATTGTTTAAAAAACGCCAAAACAGAATAGCGCATCTGGCAAAGGCTTTTGATCATCCGGCACGCGTGGCCATCATTGAGCACCTGTTAAGCAATAATACCTGTATCTGTAACGACCTGGTTGATGTACTCCCGTTGTCTCAATCAACCATCAACCAGCATCTAAAAGAACTTAAGAATATAGGTATTATTAAAGGTGAAGTAGAAGGACCGAAAGTCAATTATTGTATTGACGAAAAGGTTTGGGACGAAGCGAAAGACATCTTCATCAACATGTTTTCCAAATTCGTTCCGCGTAATAATTGCTGCTAAAATTTTTTACTATAACGTACCGTAATATTACGGTATACTAAAACGAACATTGAACTATGTCAACAGTAAAAAAAGTAACACTGCTCCCGGCTTTGCAGTCAACGGTAGAACAGCTCACCAATGAATTTAACGACATTCCGCTTGAGCGAAAAGCTATACTCCGGGAATTGACTCAGTTTGTGCAAATGAAAGCGGACAGCAAGTTGCCGGTATATTTGAACTTTATCTGTACCCATAACTCCAGGCGAAGTCATCTTTCGCAGATATGGGCACAAGCGGCTGCTTACTACTATAATGTTCCGGAAGTATTTTGTTTCTCAGGAGGAACCGAAGCAACAGCATTCAACCCGCGGGCGGTAAGGGCCATGCAACAGGCTGGCTTTACTATTGTTATAGCGGACGATGGAACTAACCCGGTATATGATATAAAGTATACATCGGAATTACCCGGTATAAAAGCATTCTCAAAGAAATACGATGATCCGTTTAATCACAATAAAGATTTTGCAGCAGTAATGACCTGCTCGCATGCAGACGAAAATTGTCCTGTGGTGCTGGGTGCTATAGCAAGGATTCCACTTCGATACGAAGACCCGAAGAACTTTGATGATACGCCACAAGAGGCTGCGAAATATACGGAGCGTGTTCGTCAGATTGGTAGAGAAATTCTCTATGCATTTTCACAGGTAAAAGCGTAAGGTGTAAACTATGAGCAATCAAAAGCAACTCGGTTTTTTGGATCGGTATCTTACCCTCTGGATTTTTCTCGCCATGATAATCGGTGTTTCCCTGGGAAACTTTCTGCCGGTGGAGGAATTCATGATCAACTTCCAGGTGGGCACTACCAATATACCCATAGCGGTCGGACTTATTGTTATGATGTATCCGCCCCTCGCTAAAGTAAAGTATGAGCATTTAGGGAAGGTCTTCAGAAACGTAAAGGTCATCAGCCTCTCGCTTGTACTGAACTGGATTATCGGCCCGATCCTGATGTTTGTACTGGCAATCATTTTTCTTCGCGACAAACCTGAGTATATGGTGGGTTTGATTCTTATAGGACTGGCCCGATGTATTGCAATGGTGCTGGTATGGAATGACCTGGCGAAAGGAGATAAAGAGTACGCAGCAGGACTTGTTGCGTTGAATAGTATATTCCAGGTATTGTTCTATAGTGTGTTCGCCTGGCTATTTATCACAATACTGCCATCATATTTTGGTATAACCGGATATATAGTGAATGTGAGTATGCTGGATGTTGCTAAAAGTGTTTTCCTCTACCTGGGTGTTCCCTTTATAGCGGGATCCCTGACGCGCTATTTCTTTATAAAGGTCCGTGGGGAGGCATGGTATACTACACATGTTATTCCGAAGATAAGTCCGCTTACATTAGTGGCGCTTCTTTTTACAATCGTGATCATGTTCAGTTTTAAAGGGAAGATGATCATAGCTATCCCGTTTGATATTGTCCGCATAGCCATACCGTTGGTTATTTACTTCGTTATCATTTTTGTTTTAAGTTTTATTTTGTCTAAGAAGCTTGGTGCTAATTATGAAGAAAATGCTTCGGTATCTTTTACGGCCACAGGAAATAACTTTGAACTGGCTATAGCGATAGCGGTTGGTGTATTTGGAATCAACTCAGGACAGGCATTTGCCGGGGTAATCGGTCCGCTCATTGAAGTACCCGCATTGATCTTGCTGGTAAATCTTGCCTTTTGGTTCAGGAGAAGATTATATAGCGTAAAAGCTGTTTAATGGAGCATAATAAATTTGACGTTGTGGTTATCGGAGGTGGACAGAGTGGTCTTGCCATGGGGTATTACCTCAGGCGTTCAGGATTGTCCTATATTATTCTCGATAACCAGGAAGAACCCGGTGGCGCCTGGCTTCACGCATGGAAGTCGCTGCGGTTGTTTTCTCCTGCGCAGTGGAGTTCATTGCCGGGCATGATCATGACCGGTGGAAGTGATTACTATCCAACGCGCGATGTAACGATCGAATATTTAAAGTTCTACGAAACGAAATATAGTCTTCCGGTAAAAAGACCTGTTGAAGTATTTAATGTTCATAAATGCGAAGCGGGATTTACACTCGATACATCGGCAGGTTTATTCTTTGCAAAAGCAGTGGTAAGCGCAACGGGATCATTTGCCAATCCCTATATACCAACAATTGCAGGTATACATTTATTTAAAGGCCAGGTATTGCATTCAAGCCAGTATCAGGCTCCGGATATATTTGCCGGCAAACGTGTCGCCATTATCGGTGAAGGAAATTCCGGGGCGCAGATCTTGGCAGAAGTATCACGTGTAACCGGTACACTGTGGATCACGCAGAAAGAGCCGCGGTTTCTTCCGGATCATGTTGATGGACGCTTTCTGTTTGATGCTGCCACGCAGATGTATGAAGCGCAGAAGGCCGGTAAAGCTTACAAGCCTCCTTCGCTGGGAGATATAGTGATGGTGGAATCGGTGAAGGAAGCAAGAAGCAGAAAGGTATATAAAAGCTTGCGTCCATTTGATTCTTTCACGGAAGACTCTCTGGTATGGGCGGATGGTCATGAAGAAAAAATCGATGTGGTAATTTTCTGCACCGGATTCAAACCTGCTCTGAAACATTTGGCTTCGCTTGGTATAACTAACGGCGATGTGAAACCAGATACAGAAGGAACACAATCAAAACAAACCGATGGACTTTGGCTTGTTGGCTATGGAAACTGGACCGGTTTTGCTTCGGCTACGTTAATAGGTGTAGGGCGTTCTGCGAAAGCAACGGTAGAGCAGATAAGCGGATACCTTGCATCCAAACATGAATCGCTTCGATCGTTGTAAAATTAAAGTAAAAAGTTTGCGTCTTTTTGATTGATGTCTCGTCTTGAGTAAGTAAAGATATATCAGTTTAAACGTATGGATCTGCTATCTACAAATTGGACTACGCTGGAGAACGAATTAAAAGGTTTTGTTTACAAGCGTGTAAAAGATAAAACGCTGACCGATGACATTGTGCAGGATGTTTTTATCAAGGCGAAGAATAAGATCGATCAGCTTCAGGAAAACCAGAAAGTAAAGGGATGGATTTTTCAGATCACCCGAAACACGATTATCGATCATTTCCGAAAGCAATCCAGGCATATCGATTCTTTCGAATTAGACTGGCAAAATGATGTACTTAATTTTAACGAGTGTGTTGAAAATGCGCTGCGAAATCTAATGGTAACACTTCCTTCGAAATATAGGGAAGCGCTTCAGATGGCAGAGCTGGAAAATCTTTCTCAACTGGACATGGCGCAACGTCTTGGTATATCATACTCCGGAGTTAAGTCTCGCGTTCAACGCGCCAGACAAATGCTGAAGGAGAAACTACATGAAGCGTTAATCATCAAGACAGATGTATATGGAAATGTAGTAGTCTGTGTAGATCGTGATCCGAGCTGTTGTAAATGAATATTCAAAAAGAGAGGCGGAATGTATACCGCCTCTTTTTGTTTTAGCAGCAACCTGTGCCACCACAACATCCTCCGCCTTCGGTGATAATTAAATCTTCCATAGTTGTAAAATTTTTGTGTTAATACTAAGAACTGAACGTATCGTTCAGACGAAAGACGAAGGACATTAAAAAAAGACGCAAGGGCTATGGATGAGGAATGCGTCTTTTATGTCAGGGCAGCGTCTCCTTGCAAAACTTACTCACATGAAAAAGCAATACACTTTTCTATTCGCATTACTTATTTATGCTGGCTGTTCGTATGGACAGCGTAAATCAGCTCTGGCTCCTGTAAACGATCACTATAAAACGCTGCAAGCTCTAAACGCTTTACCCAATGCTCAACGTGCATGGATGGATACCATTAAGTATCCGGCTGCGGAGTATGGATCTTCAATAGTATATCTGCTGGTAAAACCTTATTATCTGTCCGATGATCAGGTGAAGACGTTGACTGAAAGCGTAACGTTTCCTGCTAATAGTTCTGACCAGGTTAGGAAAGAATTGGACTATCTTTTAGAGCTTCAGGACAAACGTACTCCAGAACAAGTAACGCGTGTGGAATACTTAGGCGACATCGGTTACTGGCCATCGGTCAATATGGTGCCGTCACACCCATCGTATAACCAGAATCTGCACGCTTTATTCTTTGAAGGAAGAGAGTTGATGGGAGATGGTATACATGCTAACAACTTTCCGAAAATATCCAGGTTGCTTCAGGGTGTTATGCAGGATATGCGCATTATGGAATTTACGATCAAGTATAAATTGTTAAGGCCGAGACCGTATCATCTCGAATCAAAATTAAAACCGCTTGCCCGAATGTCGTCACCATCTTTTGCGAGTGGTCATACGCTGTGGGCATTTCTTCAGGCATTTACCTGGAGTGAGATCGTGCCGGAAAAACAAAATCAATTTATAGCACTTGCTGAGGAGATCAGACGATCCAGAGAAATCATGGGTATTCATTATCCCAGTGATAACGAAGCCTCGCGCCAGGTAGCATATAAGATGCTTCGGTATTACCTGCAGAATCCTTCGTTTAAAAAAGATTTACAGGAAGCTATTAGCGAGTGGAATTCACAATCTGCAAAACTTACCAGGTAATCAGAATAAAATCTGTTTTTTTTCGGTAGCAGGGGATTGATCATCAATCCCTTTTTTATTGGTTGTCCTGAAGATGGTTTGAGACACAGCTATATATACTTAGTGCTTTTTGAAAATTGAATTTATGCAAATAAAAAATGCGGGAAGTAATTCCCGCATTAGCTTTAGCAGCAACCTGTGCCACAGCATCCACCGCCTTCGATGGATATGATCAAATCTTCCATAGTATTAAAATTTAAAAGTGAATATTAAATCTGAACGCTTTGTTCGCAGTAAAGACGAGCACCTGGAGATAAAGACGCAAAGACAGTTTTTTATTCTGTATAAGGCTGCGCGTTCCAATGTGTATTACGGAATATTTTTAGTTAATTGAGGTTTCATACACAAGGTATATATGATCTGTACGCTCTACTCACACCACCTGGTCTTTGACCGGATTGTTGAAACGGTGAAGAAAACATTTACAGGTGCAGCAATTTCAGTTGGTGCCCAAGACGAATTTCGTATTGTTAATGTCGATATAAAGGGTGGCCTGTTTAGTAGTTCAAAAAAAATGAAAGTGTCGTATCGGCAGAGAATATCACCATCCTATCAATTGCCTGAGACAGATGACAGTCCGCTTACACGAAATCTGAAAGGACTCTATGGTTTTGTGAGTTCATTACCGGCCAGGAATGAACGAATAAAAAGTTTATTCCTGCATAAGATACAAACCCTTAACTGTGAATTCTCGGTAATAGTGGAGAAAGGCGAGATCCGGGAATTGAGACAACTGATAGCAACATTCGCCAGAGACTTCGATGCTATAGTATTTGTACAGCCGAATACCATTATCAGCACGGCAGAAGGACAGCACTTTTTAGACAGAGACTTGAGGTTAATTATTGATGGACAGGGTAACAGTGAAATAGACAACCTGGATGTGTCCATTGATTCAGCTTACTTTGACAGCTCGCAGACAGAGTTCACCGAAAGTCAAAAGAATAGAAAGACGCGTAGTGAGCAGATACTCACACAACGGAATATAAAGGTAAATAAGAATCTGCCCTATATAGAAGACGAACAGGAAACTGTAATACGGTCACCGCGCGAGATCGCTACACGGGTTAGTATTCTTGCTATTACAAACCTGGTAGCATTTGATAATATTACAGGCGATGATGCTATAGCTTATCTGAAGCAGTATAAGCTGTGGGACGAAGTAACACCAAATGAAAAAGAGTTTTTGGCGAATCCAACAGACGCTAAGCGCAGTCAGGAAACCTGGAAGTGTGAATGTATTTGGGTGCTTATGTGGGCATTGAATAAAGTGAGCGATCTCGGCTTTCCGGATGAGTTATGCAGCTTGAATAATATACCGCCTCACGAATATCCGATCGGGCAAGGGAAAGATCCTAATAATTTTATCAACGCTATAACTAACAGCCGTACAAAAGAAGAGATTCTCGATGCCAATGATTTATATTATAGAATCGATTGGGCTTGTGTGGACGCGCGTATCAACAACCGCGAAATTGCTGAGGTTAATTCAAGCGTAGTTTACGAACGACACTATGCTTTAAACTGGCTTGTGAACTATATGGACCAGGAT
>CAMLLI010000036.1 GCA_946480685.1 uncultured Flammeovirgaceae bacterium
ACTTCGATGAAGTCAACTTACCTTCAAATCCATCCATGAATTTGTTAAGCATTTTTCGTTGCCTGTCATTCAGCGATGTCGCCTGATGTCTTTCCCAGAATTTTGCCTTCTGTGTTACGGCCGATAAGTTTTCTTCTGATGATGAAATTGCTCTGTCAAGACATTCTAAAAACCATAACAACCAGGCTGTTATATCCAGGTTTCCTTTTTGTGTTTTCTCCAGGATGTCGTAGTACGCACTCCGTTCGCGTTGAATCTGTGCAGACATACTATAGAAACGTTGGTGGCTCTCATCAGCTCTTGCTAATTGCATGTCTGCGATTGCCCTTGCTATACGGCCGTTGCCATCATCGAAAGGGTGAATGGTAACAAACCAAAGATGTGCTATAGCAGCTTTCAGTACAGGGTCAATCGATGTAACTTTATTAAACCACTCAATAAATGTACGCATCTCAACAGGGAGCCTTGCTGCTTCCGGTGCTTCATAATGAACACGTTCTCTTCCAATAGCGCCTGATACAACCTGCATCGGACCTCTCGCATCATCGCGCCAGCCGCCTACTTGTATTTTATACATTCCACTTCGTCCGGTTGGAAACAGCGATGCATGCCATCCGAATAAACGCTCATCTGTCAATGATAAATTATAGCGTTGTGTTGCATCAAGCATCATCTCTACTACACCTTCAACATTTCTGTTACTGGAAACTTCTCCTGCTATTTCAATTCCTAGACGTCTGGCAATGGATGAACGCACTTGATCAACGGGTAATTTCTCACCTTCAATTTCACTTGACTTCGTTACATCAAGCGTCAATGTTTCCAACGAGGCTTCTTCTCTCAATCGAAAACTCAAACCCTCCAGCTTTCCAAGAAGCCGACCTTGTTTATGTCGCACAGTAGAAAGGAGAGATATGATCTTATCGCCTTCCCATGTGAAAGTTGGCCAATCGTTTAATAAATGAATATAATTACTCATTCTCCGCAAGATGTGCGGTAAATAAAGTCATTAATCTCCGCATTTTCAAGTTATTCTCCGCAATAGATGCGGAGAATACAATGAATAATCTCCGCATATTTCTTGAATTCGATGTCTCGAATACCAGTCGATCCCTTAAATCAGACGCTCATAAAAATTTTCCTGTTTTTTTAAATGTTGATTATACACTTATAAAAAATATTGTATCTTAGCCAACGTTTCAAACGATTGATCATCAAAAGTATGTCGAAGGGTTATGTCATTGGAGTGGATTATGGAACAGATTCCGTTCGCTCCATTATAGTAGATGCAGCATCGGGCGCTGAAATAGCGTCTTCCGTTTTTTATTATCCGCGATGGCGCGATGGATTGTTTTGCAATCCTGCTAAAAATCAATTCCGGCAACACCCTAAAGATTATGTTGAAGGACTCGAAGCCACGATCAAGCAATGTCTGCAACAGGCAGGTGCTTCGGTGCGCAACCAGGTAAAAGCTATAGCAGTTGACACAACAGGATCTACACCTGTAGCGGTTGATAAAAGCGGAACACCACTCGCACTTATACCAGCCTTCGAAAATAATCCCAACGCTATGTTTGTGTTGTGGAAAGATCACACTTCAACAAAAGAAGCAGCCGAGATCAACGAACATGCCGAACGATTTGATGTAAACTACCTGCAATATGTAGGAGGTATATATTCATCGGAATGGTTCTGGGCAAAATTACTCCATGTACTACGTGAAGACGAAGCCGTGCGAAGAGCATGTTACTCATGGGTAGAACATTGCGACTGGATTCCATATTTACTCACCGGTGGAAATGACGTACATGCACTGAAACGCGGTGTATGCTCGGCAGGTCATAAAGCGTTATGGTCAGCAGACTTCAATGGTTTACCTCCCGATGAATTTTTCAGTTCACTTGATCCACTGCTGAAAGGATATACTTCGCGATTATTTACAGATACCTATACATCTGATAAACCTGCCGGTAAACTTAGTAAAGAATGGGCTGAACGTTTAGGACTCGCTACCGATGTTGTAGTGGGTGTCGGTGCGTTCGATTGCCACATGGGCGCTGTTGGTGGACAGATAGAACCGTATCACCTCAGTAAAGTAATGGGTACATCTACCTGCGATATGATGGTAGTACCTGTAAATGATATGGAAGGTAAACTCGTGCGTGGTATATGCGGCCAGGTAAATGGTTCTATTATACCGGGTATGATTGGCCTCGAAGCGGGGCAGTCTGCATTTGGCGACACGTATGCGTGGTTCAAAAATACACTTGCATGGCCGATTGATACACTGCTGAAATCATCATCCACCGTAACACCGGATATAGCCGAGAAACTGAAAGCAGAATTACTCGATAAGATAGTACCGGAACTAACACGACAAGCTGCAGCCTTACCGTTGGATGAAGGCAGTGAGCTTGCTATAGATTGGTTGAACGGAAGACGAACTCCCGATGCAAACCAGGAGTTGAAGGGCGCTATAACCGGTTTGAATTTAGGAACGGATGCTCCACGACTTTTCAAAGCGTGGGTGGAAGCTACATGCTTTGGTGCCAAGGCCATTGTTGATCGCTTTAACAAAGAAGGTGTACCGGTAAAAGGTCTTATTGGTATGGGCGGTGTAGCGAAGAAGTCGCCCTATATAATGCAAGTGATGGCCGATGTTATGAACATGCCGATTCGCATTCACAAATCAGAACAAACCTGTGCTGCGGGTGCCGCCATGTTTGCTGCTACCGCTGCCGGTATATATACCCGTGTAGAAGATGCCATGAACACGATGGGACAAGGGTTCGATGCTGAGTATAAACCGAATGCATCGGCAGCCGCTATATATGCCAAGCGCTATAAACAATACCTGGAAACAGGTCGCCAGCTTGAAAAGGCGCCTGCACCCGTGTCAACCGTAGCACTATAATTACGACATACAAATCTATCATACCCGTCCCTATATTTAAGAATGAGTAAGTACGATTCTATAAAGCAGTCAGCTTATAACGCTAACATGCAGCTTCCAAAACTCGGCCTGGTAATTTTTACCTTTGGAAATGTGAGCGCAGCCGATCGCAAGGAAGGAGTTTTCGCTATCAAACCAAGCGGTGTTCCCTACGAAGACCTATCACCCGATAAAATGGTGATTGTTGATTTTGACGGAAAAACTGTAGAGGGGAAACTGCGTCCGTCATCTGACACCAAGACGCATGCTGTACTTTATAAACACTGGGAAAAGATTGGTGGTATAGTACATACACATTCTACATACGCAACAGCCTGGGCACAGTCGCAGCGTGATATACCTATATTTGGTACGACCCATGCCGATCACAATACGGTAGATATACCCTGCGCTCCACCCATGGATGATAAAATGATTCAGGGGGATTACGAATATGAAACCGGTTTCCAGATCATGAACTGCCTGCAGGAACGCAAGCTTAGCTATGAAGAGATCGAGATGATACTCGTAGGCCACCACGCACCATTCACCTGGGGTAAAACTCCGGAGAAGGCAGTGTATAACAGTGCCGTACTCGAATCAGTAGCACAGATGGCGTTGCTCACCGAGCAGATCAACCCAAAAGCACCGCGACTAAAAGATGCGCTCATCAAAAAGCATTACGAACGCAAGCACGGTCCTGATTCTTACTATGGTCAGAACTAACTATATATACTGATCATTCATGTCCAACCCAACACTATCACTAGAATCATGAAAAAGCTGCTTTTAATTTTGCTGTTGCTACCAGCGTTACACGTGTGGTCACAGCATCGTGATTATCCCATCCAGGCCGTGCCTTTCACGCAGGTAAAGCTATCGGATAATTTCTGGTTGCCGCGTATTAAAACAAATCATACAGTAACGATACCAGCATCTTTTGAGCGCTGTGAAAATACGGGTCGCGTAAAAAACTTTGAGATGGCCGCTGCCAAAAGCGGAAAGTTTTGCACGGTGTTCCCATTTGATGATACGGATATATACAAGACTATAGAAGGCGCTTCATTCTCGTTGTCGCTATATCCTGATAAGAAACTGGAACAATATATCGATACATTGATCATGAAAGTGCAGGCCGCGCAGGAACCTGACGGATATCTATATACTGCACGAACTATTAACCCGGAAGAACCACACCACTGGTCGGGTAAAGAACGCTGGGAGAAAGAACGTGAACTCAGCCATGAACTCTATAATTCCGGCCACTTGTATGAAGCAGCCGCTGCACATTATCAGGCCACCGGCAAACGCAACCTGCTGAATATAGCACTCCGAAATGCCGACCTGGTGTGTGCTACATTTGGTCATAATAAGAAACACGTAGCGCCTGGCCACCAGGTTGTGGAGATGGGACTGGTAAAACTATATCGCATTACCGGTAAGCAGGAGTATCTGCAAACAGCAAAGTATTTCATAGAAGAACGCGGACACTTCAATGGCTATGATGCCAAGAGTAAAGATCTGTGGAAGAACGGAGCATACTGGCAGGATCATATCCCGGCAGCCGATCAGCGTGAAGCAGTAGGACATGCCGTACGGGCAGCGTATCTGTATGCTGCCATGGCAGATATAGCTGCACTAACCGATGATAAAGGTCTTCTGAATGCCATTGACTCGATCTGGAATAACGTAGTAACGAAAAAGATATATGTACAGGGTGGTATAGGTGCCGTAGGCGATGGTGAACGTTTCGGTGAAAACTATGAACTTCCAAACGCAACGGCTTACAACGAAACGTGTGCAGCCATTGCCAATGTATACTGGAACCACCGCATGTTCCTGTTACACGGTGAATCGAAATATATAGATATACTGGAGAAGTCTTTGTACAACGGATTGATTTCTGGTGTGGGTTTGGATGGTAAATCCTTCTTCTATACCAATGCTATGGAGATTAAAAACAGTCACCAGCACAAGCACATGGAAGCGGAACGTTCCGGATGGTTCCCATGTTCATGCTGCCCGACAAATGTTACGCGACTCATTCCATCGGTGCCAGGCTATATATACGCGCAGAAAGGAAACGATGTATATGTAAACCTCTTCATCAGTGGTACCTCTTCGCTTACAGTCAACAACAAACAGGTACAGATCGAACAAAAGAATAATTACCCATGGGATGGTAAGCTTACGTTCACGATAGCTCCCAAGGCAACACAAGCATTTGGCTTACTGGTTCGTATTCCGGGATGGACACAAGGTCAGGCGATGCCATCGAATTTATATACCTTCGAAAATGCATCGGCCGGCAAAGCAATCATTACGATAAACGGAAAGCCTGAGAATTATACGGTTGTGAATGGTTATGCAGTACTGAACAGAAAATGGAAAAAAGGCGATGTAGTAGAAGTAAATTTACCAATGGAGGTTCAGCGCATCACGGCTAATAAGAAAGTAGAAGATGACCTCGGTAAAGTTGCCATACAACGTGGTCCGCTGATATACTGTGCCGAGTGGCCGGATAACAACGGTAAAGTAAGCAACATCATATTGCCAAAGGGCACTGCCCTTACACCCGAGTATAAAGCCGATCTGCTGAATGGTGTGACCGTATTGAAAGGCGAAACCACAGCCGTAAAAATCGATAGTAAGAACAACACAGTATCAACTGTAAAACAAAATTTCACAGCGATACCCTATTACGCCTGGGCACACCGTGGTAAAGGCGAAATGACCGTGTGGTTCCCTGAAACGATTACCGATGTGAGCATCATTTCCAAATAGCATTTAAAAAAGTATAAAACAATTACGTCAATGACCGATCTGAAAAAATTAGAAGTATGGTTTGTTACCGGTAGCCAGCATTTGTATGGTGAGGAGACCCTGAAGCAAGTAGCCGAGCATTCTCAGCAGATAGCCCGAGCGTTGGATGGAGCAGCTGTCATACCGGTAAAAGTAATATTCAAGCCTGTACTGAAAACACCCGATGAGATATACCAACTCTGCCAGGAAGTAAATACGGCAAAGAACTGTATCGGTATAATAGCATGGATGCACACATTCTCGCCAGCGAAGATGTGGATCGGTGGATTGAAAGTACTGCAGAAGCCACTTCTGCATTTGCATACGCAGTTCAACCGCGATATACCGTGGAAAGATATCGACATGGATTTCATGAACCTCAACCAGAGTGCACACGGTGACCGCGAGTTCGGTTTCATCATGTCGCGCATGCGTTTGGAGCGCAAGGTGGTTGTAGGACATTGGGAAGATAAAGGTGTACAGGAACGCCTCAATGTATGGATACGTGCAGCCAGCGGTTGGCATGATCTGCAAGGTGCAAAGTTCTGTCGCTTCGGTGATAACATGCGCCAGGTTGCCGTTACCGATGGTGATAAAGTAGAAGCCGAGATTAAATTCGGTTATTCTGTAAACGGATATGGTATAGGTGATCTAGTAAAAGTGATCAACGCAGTATCAGACGATGCGATCGGCAAACTTGCCAGCGAATACGAGCAGAAATATACCCTGACCGCTGCGTTGCGCAAGGGTGGAGATAAACACAACTCGTTACGCGAAGCAGCCAAGATCGAAATAGGACTTCGCGCATTTTTGCAGGACGGTAACTTCAAAGGCTTTACCGATACATTCGAAGATCTGCATGGCCTCGTTCAACTTCCCGGTATAGCTGTACAACGTCTGATGGCCGAAGGCTATGGCTTTGGTGCGGAAGGCGATTGGAAAACAGCAGCATTGGTTCGCGCGATGAAAGTAATGGGTTCCGGATTGAAAGGTGGTAACTCGTTCATGGAAGACTATACCTATCATTTCGATCCTGCCAACCAGATGGTATTGGGAGCACATATGCTGGAGATATGTGAGTCTATAGCAGACGGTAAACCTTCATGCGAAATACATCCGCTCGGTATAGGTGGTAAAGCAGATCCCGTTCGTCTGGTATTTAACAGTGCACCCGGTGCAGCATTAAATGCATCGGTAATAGATATGGGCAATCGCTTCAGACTATTGGTAAATGAAGTGGAGGCCGTAGCACCATTACACGATCTTCCGAAACTTCCGGTAGCACGCGTACTCTGGAAACCATACCCGGATATGCCAACCGGTTGTGCCGCATGGATTCTCGCAGGCGGTGCACACCACACCTGCTATAGCCAGAACCTTACTTCCGAGCACTTGCAGGATTTTGCCGAGATGGCCGGAATCGAATATGTACTCATCGGCAAACAAACCAATCTCTACCAGTTCAAGAATGAACTGCGGTGGAACGAAATATACTATAAATAGCTACTGGCTACTGGCTTCTGGCCGCTAGCAGCTTGAAGCTAGTAGCCAGCAGCCATAAACTAAAACATACTAATCTCGCGGCTCAAAGCTCGCAACTCACAGCTCAACCCTAAGATGCCATGAACAAAACCCTAGTCTTCTCCGATTACCTTGTATTTGTTATATACTTTATCATCGTTGCCGGTTACGGGTATTGGGTATACCAGCGAAAGAAGAAAGCGGTTACCGATACGAAGGATTTCTTTCTGGCAGAAGGATCGCTTACATGGTGGGCGATCGGGGCGTCACTGATTGCTTCGAATATATCGGCTGAGCAGTTCATCGGGATGAGCGGTGAAGGATATTTTGTAGGTATAGCGGTAGCAGCTTATGAGTGGATCGCTGCCATAGCATTGATCATTATTGCTGTATGGTTTATTCCGATATACCTCAAGAATAAGATCTATACCATGCCGCAGTTTTTGAAGACGCGTTATAATGAAACGGTAGCGCTGATCATGGCTGTGTTCTGGTTGTTCCTCTATATCTTCGTTAACCTTACTTCTATTTTATACCTCGGTGCCGTTGCTATCAACGGACTCGTAGGAGGGGAGTCGCTGCATATACTTATGATAGGACTTGCCGTATTCGCATTGGTAATTACACTCGGTGGTATGAAGGTGATAGGCTATACCGATGTGATCCAGGTAGGTGTGTTGATCATCGGTGGTCTGGCTACTATATACCTGGCCTTGACAATTGTAAGTGAAAAATTCGGAATGGGATCAAGTGCCATTGCCGGTTTTAAAATTCTGATGCAGGATGCTCCCGATCATTTCCGCATGATCCTCGCGAAGCCGGGACCGGATGCACCGCAAGAGTATATCAACAAGTATCTCGTGTTGCCAGGTATAGCGATGTATTTCGCAGGACAGTGGATTGTAAATTTGAACTACTGGGGATGTAACCAGTATATAACACAACGTGCACTTGGTGCTGATCTGCAAACAGCACGCACCGGTATTTTGTTTGCAGGTTTGATAAAGCTGATGATGCCGATCATTGTTATGTTGCCTGGTATAGCAGCGTATGTACTCTATAAGAATGGACATTTACCGCAACTCGAAGGTGGCAGTAAAGATGGTGCTTACTCTGCGATACTCGGTTTTCTTCCCAATGGCTTAAAAGGTCTTTCGATTGCTGCGCTCACGGCCGCTATTGTGGCATCGCTTGCAGGTAAGCTCAACAGTATATCTACCATTTTTACGTTAGATATATATAAGAAATATTTCAACACGAGTGCTGATGAAAAGAACATGGTATGGATCGGTCGTCTCACCGTGTTGGCATCGATGGTGCTCGCGCTCATCTTTACATGGGAAGATCTCCTGGGTATAGGTGGCGAAGGAGGGTTCACGTTCATTCAAAAATATACCGGCTTTATTAGTCCCGGGGTGTTTGCTATGTTTATACTCGGTATGTTCTGGAAACGTACTACGGGTGCTGCTGCTATAGCAGGTGTTGTAACCGGTTTTGCACTGTCGGTTTTCTTTAACCAGTTTGCTCCGGCCGTGTTAGGCAACGAAACAATTTTCTATACCGCGTATCCGAATGGAAAGGGTGGCTATGAAATTCCGTTCCTCATTTGCATGGGACTCGCCTTCTTCTTTACCATGATTGTGATGATCGCGATGAGCCTTGCCGGACCAAAAGTGAACCCGAAAGCCTTCGACATAGACAGCGAAATGTTCAAGGTGAAACCTTCAACACTGGTACTCATTATACTAACTCTTGTGATTTTGGCAGCTTTATATGTTAAGTTCTGGTAATATTTTAGATATTTCAGGACACTTAGAGCTTTTAGCCAATGGACATCAACAAGTATAAGAGTCATGATCGCATCCTGGTTGCTGTAGATTGTATCATTTTTGGCTTCGATGGTCAGCAATTAAAAGCATTGCTGATCAAGCGCGGCTTTGAACCCGAGAAGGGTAAATGGTCGCTTATGGGAGGATTCGTGAGTAGAGATGAGAGTACCGATGAAGCTGCAGCACGTGTCTTGCACCAGCTCACCGGTATGCACAATATATATATGGAGCAACTGCATTGCTTCAGCGATGTTAACCGCGATACAGCCGGTCGCGTTATATCGGTAGCATACTTTGCCCTCATCAACATTGCAGACTATAGCGAACAACTTCAGACGGAACACGAGGCGCGCTGGTTCCCGTTGAATAAAACACCGGAGCTCATCTTCGATCACAAGGAAATGGTGGCCCTTGCCAAAGAAAGACTTCGGCAGAAAGTATCTAACCATCCCATCGGGTTCGAATTACTTCCGGAGAAATTTACACTGCCCTCCCTTCAGAATTTATACGAGGCGATCTACGAAGAGCCTCTCGATAAAAGAAACTTTACCCGCAAGATTCTCTCACTCGGCATTTTGAACAAGCTTGATGAGAAAGAGAAAGAGACTTCACGCAAGGGAGCCTTCTACTATATCTTCGATAAAGGCAAGTATAATAAACTCCATCAGGAAGGTGTGAAGTTTATCTAATCGATTCTACAATAAACATTTGTGTTCCATAAATCTCACAGGCTCTCCATCAAGAGGAGAGCCTGAATTTCTTTTTACCATTCCACTCACGTAGTAACCTTCTGAAGAAATTTCTGCAATCGTTTTAAAAAAGATAAGTGTATTATATACAGTTTAACTTATTAAGTGTAAATTGGATTGTTATTCATACCACATTGATCTGTTGCTCTACCCATGGCGACAGTTCAATGGTCATATATAGTGTACATATCAATTAAACTTAAACCAGTAATGAAAAAGTATTTCGTATTGTACTGTCTGCTCCTGGCACTCGCATCGCAGCATGCATTCAGCCAGTCGCAAGCCAAACTTAGTCTGCAGCCGGGCACGCCCCAGCTCACGATCAATAAGCATATCTATGGAAACTTTGCCGAGCATCTTGGTAAATGTATTTACGGAGGTTTCTACGTTGGCGAGAACAATACAAAAATCCCTCACACAAACGGAGTTCGTAACGATGTTGTCGCAGCACTTAAAAAATTAAAGATTCCGAACCTGCGCTGGCCGGGAGGTTGCTTTGCCGATACCTATCATTGGAAAGATGGTATAGGTCCGAAAGATAAACGTCCTGCTATCGTAAATCGCTGGTGGGGTGGTGTTACCGAAGACAACAGTTTTGGTACACACGATTTTCTGAACATGTGCGAACTGATCGGCACAGAACCATACCTCGCAGCCAATGTAGGAAGCGGAACGGTAGAAGAACTAACGGACTGGGTACAGTACGTAAACTTTGATGGCGTTAGTCCGATGTCGAAGCTGCGCGCTGAGAATGGAAGAGAGAAACCCTGGAAAGTAAAATTCTGGGGTGTAGGAAATGAAGCGTGGGGTTGTGGTGGTAACATGAAGCCGGAATACTATGCAAATATATACCGTCAGTATGCTACGTTTATGGCTGACTCACCCGAGCAACCACTGTATAAAATTGCTTCCGGTGCAAGTTCATCAGACTATAACTGGACAGAAGTATTGATGCGTGATATACCTCACAACATGGTGTCGGGTTTGGCACTTCACCATTACTCGGTAATAGACTGGAACAAGAAAGGACCTGCAACAGGTTTCTCCGAAGAAACATATTTCCGTACGATGAAGTCTGCACTCTTTATGGAAGAGCTCATCAGCAAACACACTGCCATTATGGATAAATATGATCCGCAGAAACGTGTTGACCTCGTTGTAGATGAGTGGGGTGGATGGTATGATGTTGAGCCGGGCACAAACCCTGGTTTCCTCTATCAGCAAAACACGATGCGTGATGCGATGATCGCAGGTGCTACACTGAATATATTTCACAAACACTGCGACCGCGTACGCATGGCAAATTTAGCGCAGTCGATCAACGTACTACAAGCAGTTATTCTTACGAACGAAGAGAAAATGATTCTCACACCAACGTATCACGTGCTCGAAATGTATAACGTACACCAGGACGCAACACTTCTTCCACTGGAATTGCAGACCGTTGACTATACATTCGGAAGCGAAAAATTACCCGCTATATCTGCATCGGCCTCCAAAGATAAAAATGGTGTAATCCATATATCACTGGTAAATATTGATCCTAAGAAAGCACAGGACATTACGCTTACGCTGGATGGCAAAGCCGCTGCGGTTACCGGGCGTATACTGGCTTCTGCTACCATGACCGATCACAACACATTCGAAAATCCGGAGAAGATCAAACCGGCTGTATTTAAAGGTGCCCAGTTGAAAGGCAATAACCTGCAGGTAAAATTACCGGCATGTTCGGTGGTTGTATTGGAACTTAAATAGTAAACATCATGAATATATATCGGTATTGTAAAATTCTACTGGCTATAGGTATAGCGTTTGCCGGTGTTGCTGCGCAGGCTCAAACAACGGTGCTTACGGTAAAAGCCGATAAACCCGGTGCTGCTATACAGCCAGCCATGTGGGGTATATTTTTCGAAGACATAAACTTTGCTGCAGACGGAGGTATATATGCCGAAATGGTAAAGAACCGTTCGTTTGAATTTTACGAGCCGATGATGGGCTGGAAGGAACAACGTGACGGAGGCGCAACGGGGAGGGTACTGGTTTTAAACCAGAGTGCTACCAAACCGGCCAACCCGCGTTATGCTCATTTCGAGTGGGATGCTTCACAGGGTGCCTATACACTTGCCAACGAAGGCTTCCGCGGCATCGGTATCAAGAAAGATATGCAGTATAATTTTTCGCTGTTGGCGAAAGCACCGGAAGGCGATGTTAAACTGAAGGTACAATTACTCGCAGCCAACGGTACGCCTATTGGCGGCACAGAAGTTACGATCTCAGGTAATGACTGGAAGCGACACACCGCTTCGTTTACAGCAACGGCTACTGAGCCGAAAGGAAAATTACTTATTAC
>CAMLLI010000037.1 GCA_946480685.1 uncultured Flammeovirgaceae bacterium
ACACCGATTGAAAATACTACACTTGACTTATGGTCGCAAATGTCGTTTATCAATCCGGGGATATTAGGTCCGCAGACATATTTTAGAAACGAGTATCAAAACCCGATCGAGAAGAAGAATGATGAATCGCGTTCGCGCAAGTTGCACGCGGTGATCAAACCATTTATTCTGCGCAGACATAAATCGCAGGTAGCGACTGAGCTTCCTGAAAAAGTTGAGAACGTTCAATACTCAACCATGACACCTGAACAGGAGAAACGTTATGAAGAGGTAAAATCAGTATACCGCGAGAAGATCTTTAACCTCATTGAAACTGAAGGGCTCGGCAACAGCCGCTTCATGATATTGGAAGGTCTTACGAAGTTGAGACAGTTAGCGAATCATCCGCGTATGATCGAGCAAGGTTACCAGGGCGATTCCGGTAAACATGAAGACATCACGCACATGCTGGAGAACGCTTTGGCAGAAGGTCACAAGGTGTTGGTGTTTAGTCAGTTTGTGAAGCACCTCGATATAGTACGACAATATCTAAAAGCAAAGAAAATAGATTTTGCATACCTCGATGGTTCAAGCACCGATCGCAAGGAGCAGGTAGATCGTTTCAATAAAGATGAGAACCTGAAGATATTCCTCATCTCGATAAAGGCTGGTGGTTTAGGATTGAACCTGACGGAAGCCGACTATGTATTTATACTCGACCCATGGTGGAACCCGGCAGTGGAAGCACAGGCGGTAGATCGGGCACACCGCATCGGACAGAAGAAAAAAGTATTTACCTATAAATTTATAACGCGCAACACGGTTGAGGAAAAGATATTGATGTTGCAGCAGCGAAAGTTGAAACTTACCACCGAGCTTATCACCACCGAAGAGAGCTTCATGAAACAACTTTCCAAAGACGACATTATGCAGATGCTTGCGTAAGCTATAGGTAGTTCCAGAGTTATATATACTCTTTACAAAATATTTATTCGGTATGAAGAAATGGATCAGCCAGCATCACGCGCTTGTACTGTTACGAGTAGGTGTATCGGTTATTATGATGGCCCATGGCTTTCAGCGACTATACTATAACACTGTAAATGATTTCGGAGAATTTCTGAACGCCAAAGGATTTGTGATTGGCTATGCGCTGGCATGGACCATTACGTTGTTTGAACTTGCTGGAGGTTTGCTGCTGGCCCTCGGTAAATTTACCCGCTGGATCTGCATGGCCTGGATGGTAGTAATTATCATGGGCATTATACTGGTGCATGCACAGCACGGATGGTTTGTAGTAGGCCCGTCAACCGGTGGCGTTGAATATAGTATATTGTTGCTGCTGGCGTTGACAGCCATTGCATCACACGATAAAGTAAAGTAGTTGGATTGTTATAGTATAGCTGGTCGTTATTGCTTAAGTACAAGCTTCCGGAATATTTCCCACACCACTACGCCAAGGCAAACGGAAACATTGAGCGAGTGCTTGGTGCCTGCCTGCGGAATTTCAAGCGCTATATCTCCGTAAGCTATTGCTTCTTCACTTACACCATTCACTTCATTACCGAAAATGAGACAGTATTTTTTATCCGCTGCCGGTATAAATTCCTGTAACGGTATACTCGCGGTGGTCTGCTCGACAATGACAATGGTATATCCTTGTGCCTTCAGATCTTTTACGACATCAGCAGTTTCAGAAGCATAGTGCCATTCAACAGACTCGGTAGCACCCAATGCAGTTTTTTGTATTTCACGGTGAGGAGGAGTGCCGGTAATTCCTGTCAGGTAAATTTTCTCAACACGAAATGCATCAGCCGTGCGGAATGCAGAGCCTACATTATGCAGACTGCGAATATTGTCCAGCACAATAGAAACCGGAAGTTTATCCGACTCTTTAAATTCATCAACGGAAATTCGTCCCAACTCATCCAGCGAAAGCTTTTTCATATAGTCTGTCTTTTAGAAATATAGCAGGCGGCAAAAATACGTGTGTATTTTATGAAATAATAGTATATTCGAGAGGTGTTGATTTGTGAAGTTGTGCCTAATCCTGTTTTGCCATGTTAAATTTCTGGAAAAGTATTTCGTATTTAGGTGTTAATGATAGTCAGGACTTTCGTCTGGCGCGAAGAATTATTCTGTCCAATCGCTTCGGGTTGCTTATAGCTTTTGTCACACTCATTTTCCTGGTAGTCTTTTTATTTCGTCAGCATACAGCGATCATTCCATTACTCGGCATGCTGGTGGTAGCCAGCAGTATTTGGTTTCTGAACGGGCTGGAGTTAACAGGCTTGTCACGCTTCATCACCAGTCTCATTCCGGCGGTAGGTTTGTTCGTTCTTAACATTTCACAAAAATTTGGCGACCCTTCCACGATCGATATTCTGCATTATGCTACACCGCGTATGATTATTATAGGCTCGGCTATTTTGCCATTCGCGATGTTTACTCCATCCGAAAAAAAATATGTAATCAGCGCGGTTGCTGTCATTATACTGCTCGGCTTTGGCTATGATGCCATTCAT
Organism: uncultured Flammeovirgaceae bacterium; assembly: GCA_946480685.1. Next base: position 2,505 of record CAMLLI010000037.1, read on the forward strand.
GAAATATTTGAAGTAGATATAGCATCACTCGGCATCAACGATAAGTACTATGGTATAGTAACAGAAGATATGGCCGTGCTCACCATCATTGTTATAGCAGCATCTGCTTTTATGTTTAGCATGGGTGAACAGTACGATCGTAAAGCAAAAAGTTTATTAGACGAAGCACTTCAGCAAACCGAGACACTTCGCAGCAACGAAGAGAACCTTCGTAAAACACTTCGCGAACTTGAAGATGCCCGCAAGAAAGATGACGCACGAAGCTGGGTTGCCAAAGGCGTGGCGGAGCTGAGTGCTTTGCTGCAGGTAACAGATGATTCTCAGAATATATATGAACGCTGGCTTTCCTCCATTATAAAATACCTGAAAGTAAACCAGGGCGGACTGTTTATTGCCGATGAAGATGCTGACGGTAAAGTGCAATTGAACCTTATAGCGAGTTATGCTTTTGAACGCAAAAAGTTTTTACAGAAATCACTCGCACCCGGTGAAGGTCTGGTAGGGCAGGCCTATATGGAAAAACATTCCATCTACCTGAAGAAAGTGCCGAAGGAATATATACACATCACATCCGGCCTTGGCGATGCACCGCCACATGTAGTATTGGTAATGCCGATACGTACCACGCACACAACGGAGGCCATACTGGAAATAGCTTCATTTCATGAGCTCGAAGAACATCACTTTGAGTTACTTGAGAAATTGGGAGAGGCGCTCGCATCGTTTATCTCCAATCACAAAGTAAACCAGCGAACCAAGCATTTGTTGCAGCAGGCCCAAACCATGTCGGAAGAACTTCGTGCAAACGAGGAGGAAATGCGACAAAACCTGGAAGAGCTCACCGCTACACAGGAGGCACTGGCCCGTAAAGAAAGAGAGTATCAGCAGCGGATTGCTGAACTGGAAGAAACATTATTAAATACCCGCACCACGGCTGCCGTATAACATTAAAAAAATCAGTTTCAGTGTCGGCCATGCATAGTCGACTTTTCTATCTTTGCCAATCATGGCAGAAGCAAAAACCTCAACAGAAACTCCGTTACAGAAGCAATACAACGCAATTAAAGCAAAGTACCCCGGTGCTCTTTTGCTTTTTCGTGTAGGCGATTTTTACGAAACCTTTGGGCAGGATGCAATTGCTGCCAGCAAAGTACTCGATATTGTATTAACCAAGCGCGGCAATGGCTCTGCCTCCGAAACTGCGCTGGCGGGTTTTCCGCATCATTCGCTGGATACATATTTACCACGCCTCGTGCGTGCGGGTCACCGGGTGGCTATATGCGATCAGCTGGAAGATCCGAAATTTGTAAAGGGTATAGTAAAGCGTGGCGTTACCGAGCTTGTTACTCCGGGTCTGTCGTTTAACGATAACGTACTCAACCGGAAGCAGAACAACTTTCTCGCTTCCATTTTCGCTTCGGCCAATGCCGTTGGTGTTTCATTTCTTGATTTATCTACCGGTGAATTTTATGCAGCGCAGGGAACGGAAACCTATATTTTGAAATTGGTGCAGGGCTTTGCTCCCTCTGAAATTATATTCAGTAAACCGACACGCGAAAAGTTTGAATCACTTTTCCGCGAAGAGTATAGCACATTCGCATTGGATGAATGGGTATATGGATATGATTATGCCTACGAAAAACTTACCAACCAGTTTAAGACCGCTTCCCTGAAAGGTTTTGGCATAGAGGATTACGGTGAAGCAATTATAGCGGCCGGTGCTATACTACATTACCTGGAAGAAACCGAACATAAAGATACTTCGCACATTGCATCGATCTCACGTATTGATGAAGACCGCTATGTGTGGCTCGATAAATTTACCATTCGGAATCTCGAGATTGTTAACTCGCAGAACGAGGGTGGTGTTCCGCTGATTGAAGTTCTCGATTGTACCGTTACCCCCATGGGTTCACGGCAGTTGCGTAAGTGGATGATTCTTCCGCTGAAAGAAAAAGCTGCCATTGAAGAAAGACTTTCTATTGTTGATACACTCTATAACGATTCTACGCTTGCTGAAAAAGTAGCAGAACCGTTAAAACAGATTACTGATCTGGAGCGATTGATATCGAAGGTTGCTGTGAATCGCATTAACCCGCGCGAGATGCTGCAACTCAAAAGATCACTAAAATGTATTGGGCCGATTCGCGAACAGTTGAAGGATCATGAATCGCCTGCATTAAAGAAAATGGCAGACCAGCTTCACACCTGTGAATTACTGGTAGACAAAATTGAACTCGAGCTGCGCGAAGATGTATCCATTGCAAGCAACCAGGGTGGTCTCATCAAAGAAGGTATAGATGCCGAGCTCGATGAATTGCAAAAGATAGCCTTTTCTGGTAAAGATTATTTACTGCAGATACAAAAACGAGAAGTTGAACGTACCGGTATAAATTCACTCAAGATATCGTTCAACAAAGTTTTCGGTTATTACCTCGAAGTAAGCAACGCCAATAAAGATAAAGTACCGTCTGACTGGATACGCAAGCAAACACTGGTAAATGCCGAGCGCTATATTACCGAAGAGCTGAAAGTATACGAAGAGAAAATTCTGCATGCGGAAGAAAAATTAACCGCGATTGAGCAGCGCATCTTCATGGCGTTGATCCAGGCAGCGGCAGCGTATATACCGCAGATTCAGCAGAACGCCCGCGTTATAGCACAGCTTGATTGCTTGTTTTCGTTTGCAACAGTAGCAGCGCGGAATAAATATACCCGTCCGCAGATTAATGAATCACTCATTGTTGATATAAAGGCGGGTAGGCACCCCGTTATAGAAAAGCAATTACCAGTTGGTGAGAGCTATGTTCCCAACGATGTTTTCCTAGACAGTGATAAACAACAGGTAATGATCATCACTGGTCCGAACATGGCCGGTAAATCTGCTTTGCTTCGACAAACTGCACTCATTGTGTTAATGGCGCAGATGGGAAGTTTTGTTCCTGCAGAAGCAGCATCCATTGGTTTGGTTGATAAGGTATTTACACGGGTAGGTGCTTCTGATAATCTTTCGCGAGGTGAATCAACGTTCATGGTGGAGATGACGGAGACGGCCAGCATCCTCAACAACCTGAGCAACCGCAGTCTTATCCTGATGGATGAGATCGGACGTGGTACCAGCACATACGATGGTGTCTCTATAGCATGGGCCATTGTTGAATACCTGCACAATCATAAAGATTTCAAACCGAAAACACTTTTTGCTACACACTATCACGAGCTGAATCAGCTTGAAGAAGATCTCACGCGCGTAAAGAACTTCAATGTATCAGTAAAAGAAGTTGGCGATAAGATCATCTTTATGCGCAAGCTGAAAGAAGGTGGTAGCGAACATAGCTTTGGTATACATGTAGCCCAACTGGCCGGGATGCCGAATCGCGTAGTGTTTCGCGCGAATGAAATTCTGCATTTCCTCGAGAAGGATAAACATAAAAATGAGCAGCGCGAAAAGGTGCGTGAAGTACCGAAGCCAACACCTCAAATGACATTGTTCGAAACGGATCCGCGCTTCAAAGAAATAGAGGAGAAGCTCAGCAAGATTGATATCAACACAATCAGTCCGGTGGAGGCGTTGCTAAAGCTCAATGAGCTGCTCACAACGTTCAACCGAAAGTAAGTATATATTTCAGCGGAAGCCTGTAAAGCTATTTCTTCTTGAAGTGCTTTCCGGGCTTTCGTTTTTTGAAGTTGCCCGTCTTCTTTTTTACTTCCGGACTATATACAGGGCCTTCGCCCAGTTCGGCAGGTAATGGCATTTTTGGAATCACATCACCGATCAGGTTCTCGATACTCAGAAATTTACGCTGATCTTTTTCGTTGATCAACGTTACGGCAGTACCCGTAGTTTCGGCACGCGCAGTTCGGCCGATGCGGTGAACGTAATCTTCCGGATCAGGCGGTACGTCCCAGTTAATTACCAGACTTATACCTTCTACATCTATACCGCGCGATAACACATCGGTACCAATAAGCATATTAACCTGTTTATTCTTGAATGCCCGCAGAATTTCTTCACGCTCCTGTTGCTCCAGGTCTGAGTGAAATGCTTTGGCCGGGAGTCCACCGCGCTGAAAGGCTGTGTCCAGTTTTTTTACCGTTTCCTTGGTAGAAGCAAAGATGATCACACTCTTCCACGGCACAGTTTTCAAAACATGTTTCAGTATAGCACCTTTCTGCTGATCGAATACAACATACGCCTGTTGTGAAATACCAGCAGCAGGTTTTGCTATAGCAATGTTTATCTCCTTTGGTTGTCGTAATATTTTGCTGGCCAGCATCCGGATCTTCGGAGGCATAGTAGCAGAGAATAATAAAGTCTGGCGCTCCGTAGGCAGATACTTGATGATCTTTACTATATCATCATAAAAGCCCATGTCCAGCATGCGATCTGCTTCATCGAGTATAAGATGTTGCAGGTGATCGAACTTGATAGTGCCGGCAGCCAGCAAAGCAATCAACCGGCCGGGTGTTGCTATAATTATATCGGCTCCTTCTTCAAGAGCCTTGCGTTGCTGATCCCACGTAGCGCCATCGCCACCACCATATATAGGGAGCGAACTTACACCGAGAAAATACGCGAAGCCTTCTATTTGCTGATCGATCTGCTGCGCAAGTTCACGCGTAGGCGCAATCACCAGTGTATTTAAATGCCGGGTCTCAGCATGAATAATCTTGTTGAGTACAGGAAGAATATAGGCTGCAGTTTTACCAGTACCGGTTTGTGCGCAGGCAATCAGATCGTGATTATCAAGAATAACAGGTATCGCTTGCTCCTGGATAGGCGTTGCTTTACTAAACCCCATGGCATCGAGGCCATCAATAAGTTTCGGATCGAATTTAAAATCGTGGAAGGTCAAAGGAAGAAAATTTTTTATAATGCAAACATCACTTAATACAATGAATACTAAATAAATGTTTCTGCGATATACTTTAAAATTTTAACGTGGCAAAATGATGAGGCGTGAACCGTTATCCGTTAATCGTTAGAAGTTAATCGTTGTCGGTTCCATGTTATTCCTTCAGATCAATCTTTTTTCGATCTTCCCATCACACTCAATACCCGCCCCCACACTTCTAGCAGGTAGTGGCCTGAGGCTCGCAGCTAATTCTGGCACAATTTTTCGTAATTTTATCGTTAATAAGTTCTATCTATGAAATTACTTAACCTGTTCGGGAGTGCTGCAATACTGGCTTTGCTGGTTTCGTGCGCTTCCAGTCCATACGGCACAAAAGTAAAAGAGCCTTTTCAGAGCAATGCGTACGAATCGAACAATCGGTTCTGGCGAGCTTCAGGTAAAGGAACAAGTACACAAGATAACATTGCCCGCGGCAAGGCAGATATAGAAGCAAAGGCACAACTGGCCGGCCAGGTAAATACAACGATGAAACAGGTTGCCGATCAATATCTCGGTCAAACTGAAAATCAGAATGCAGCCGATGTGGCCGATAAATTTCAAAGTCTGGTGCGTCAGATCATGAACACAAACATTGCTGATCTGCGCAAAATGGACGAAAAGAAATTCTACAACAGCAAAACACAGGAGTATACTGTGTTTATAGCTTATGAGATAAAGAAAAATGCCATGCTTCGTTTTATGAAGAAGCAGGCCAAGGTTGATAAGACTATAGATGAACGCCAGCGTGAAGTGATCGAGAAGATTGTTGATGAAGAGTTAGAGAAAGCAGACGCTGCCGACAAAGAAGAAGATACGAAAGACGAAGAGTAAAGATTTACAGTTTACAGGTTGAAAGAAACCCGGATGGTATTTATATCAGCCGGGTTCTTTTTTTAATTAGCGTGTTATAAAAAACTGTGCACCGAGCGATAGTGTGGCCATGTTGAAGTTAAATCCGAATTTATCGCTTCGTTCACTGCTTTTGCTGTTCTCGGGCGATTGCTTGGTTGATTCATACGCCAGCGAACCGAAAGTGGCTTCGATTGCCCACTTGGGTGAAAGAAATAAGTTAAAGCCTGGTCTTACGCCAACGCTATAGGTGGAAATGTCATACGGAGTTCCGCTGAGTTTAAGGGTACCGAAACCAATAGACGCTTCGGCCTGCAAAAAGAACGCAGCTATTTCACCGAATGATTTATAGGAACGGAAATAAGGAGTGATAGAAAAAAGATCGCGTTCAGTTTTACCCAGCGAGCCAATGCCATAATAAACAGCATCCGAGTTCTGCGAGGTATACGATAGCGCAAGACCAACCGCTGATTTATCAGAGATAAATAGGCCAGCTTTAGGTGATATAGTGATCGATGTACTTTCTCCTCTATAGGGATAGCCGTTGGGATCATACGATCGGTCATGTTGTGAATTGTATCCGAGTGATCCGCCCAGCACAATGTTTCCCTTGGCCAGCTGTGCATACAACGAAGAACTGCAAAGAAGCAGAGCAACAAAAAGAACAGGTTTCATGAATGTAGAGGTTTTAGTGAGTTTTTGGTTTTGTGTAACGATAAGTCTTTTTTTAGAAGGAGTAAGATAAAACGTTTTCGATATCCTGCCATGCAGGAATAAGTTTTTACCATAACGATCGATGACGTAAACTTGCCGCCATATTTTATTCACAGGGATACTTTAACTTGCAGCGCGATACTTTTTTATGATCAGGGTTTATACTATCAGGCAGGGAAAACTGGAGCAGTTCAAAAATCTGCCGCGCGAACAAATCGTTAAGCTTTCAGACATTATCTGGATAGACCTGCAGTCGCCATCACAGGAGGAGAAGGAATTTATAGAGAAGAACTATAAAATTGAATTCTTTACTTACCAGGAGGTACAGGAGATCGAAAGCAGTTCGCGCTTTTTAGAGACTGATGAAACAACCGAGATCAACCTAACTTTTGTATCGAACCAGGAAGCAGAGCTCGCCATACAAAACGTAACGTTCATCCTCAAGAATCGCGTGTTGTTTACTTATCGTCAGGGCGATTTGAAAATATTTGCAGAGACGGTGCGCAGAATGAAAACGATGAATGCCGAAGCAAAAGAACACGGCCTCGATGTATTCCTCACCATTCTCGAAACACGCATTGATAGTGATGCCGACTTGATTGAAGGTATAAATCGTAAGCTGAACGTAATCAGTAAAGACCTGATCGCACGCAGATCACTGAAAGAAGATCTCCTGCTCGGTATAGCACAGCTTCAGGAAAACACCATGGTGCTTCACGAAACCATTACGGAAAAACAGCGCGTGGTAAGTTCACTCATTCGTATACCGGAATTTAACAAGATGGAGAATGAGCGACTCAAGATCATCATTAAAGATATAGGGTCGCTGCTGCAGCACGCTCAGTTCAGTTCCGAGCGTCTTGAATATCTGCAGAATACATTTCTGGGTCTTGTTAACATTGAGCAGAACACCGTTATCAAAATATTTACCGTTGTAACGGTAGTGTTCATGCCACCCACTCTTATTGCCAGTATCTATGGTATGAACTTCAAGCACATGCCGGAGCTTGAGTGGATTGGTGGATACCCCACGGCCGTTGGACTCATGATTCTCTCCTCACTGGGCTTCCTCTGGTTTTTCAAGCGGAAGAACTGGCTGTAGAAGTTTTCTTACAGAACATTTCCCAGGTTCATCATGCTATATATCTGGTGAACGGGGTTGATGAAGGTATACCATTTTGAGGAGTACTTTTTTGATTACCTTCGCCACCAAAAAAGTCGTGCATCCACAACACATTGCTATCTGCGGAAACATCGGTTCAGGAAAAACTACGCTTGCCGGAAAACTCTCCAAGCACTATGGCTGGCAGGCACTGCTCGAGTCGGTAGATGATAATCCATACCTGCGCGATTTCTATGGCGACATGCACCGCTGGTCGTTTCACGTGCAAATGTATTTTCTGAACAGTCGCTTTAAACAGATCAACAAGATTCGCGCAGCCGTAAACAAGATCACCATTCAGGACCGCACGATCTATGAAGATGCCTACATCTTCGCGGCTAACTTGCACGACAGTGGTTTTATGTCGGAACGTGACTTTCAAAGTTACCTCGATACATTTCATTCCATGATCAACTTTGTAAAGCCTCCGGATCTGCTCATCTACCTGAAGGCAGATATACCGAAGCTTGTACGACAGATTGAAAAACGCGGCCGCGATTACGAATACTCCATTCGCATAGACTACCTGCGCAATCTCAACGAGCATTATGAAAAATGGATCGGTGGTTACGACCTCGGCAAGTTACTGGTGATTGATGTGAATGACCTGGATTTTGTTTCCAACATCGATGACTTCTCTTCTATTGTAAGCAAGATCGACCTGGAATTGAACAGCCTGTTCAGTAATATATAGTATACTTCGTTCTCAAAATAATATATAGTTGATAACACTTTTCTCGTTTCAGTTCACTACAGCTGATTTACTCATCTTTCTGTTGGTGGCTGTATTTGTGGGCATGTCGAAAACAGGAGTGCATGGCACCGGCATGATAGCCGTACCGTTGCTTGCTTCGGTATTTGGTGGTCAGTTGTCAAGCGGCATTATGTTGCCAATGCTTTGTCTTGCGGATGTAATGGGAGTATGGTACTACCACCGGCACGCATCGTGGCAGCATCTCAAAAAACTTTTTCCGTGGGCTGTAATTGGCACCGTGCTGGGAACTATAGTAGGAGGCATGATCGATGATAACATCTTTCGAATGATCATGGCCGTGATCATTGTAGGGAGTGTTATTATCATGCTATGGCTTGAGCGTGGTCACAAAGAAGATATACCCGACTATAAATGGTTTGCCGGTTTAACAGGCACAGCCGGAGGTTTCACTTCGATGGTCGGTAACCTGGCTGGATCTGTCATGGCAGTATATTTTCTGTCGATGCGTCTTCCTAAAAATGCATTTATAGGAACTACTGCCTGGTTCTTTATGGTGATGAACTGGTTTAAAGTTCCCTTTCATGTTTTCGCCTGGCATACTATTACGTGGAATACATTTCTGCTCAACCTTTCTGCGCTTCCGCTTATTGCTGTTGGTGCGCTCATCGGTATCGTAATTGTTAAAAATATACCGGAGAAGCTATACCGCTGGTTCATTATCGGCATGACACTTATTGCAGCGATCATGATGCTGGTATAATTATTCAATAGCCACCTTCTTCATTTCATCGCGACCATATATCACCGGGAAGTACATCCATTCAGCTTTAGCCGGGTTGAGATGATATTTGCCTTTATACCGCGGAAGGAGATCGATGGTGTAGTGATATATACCTGCACGAAGCCGTTCGCAATAAATGCGCGTTTCATGTAAATCATATTCGCGATGTACTTCACTGCCCGACCAGCTCTGATTTTTATTATTATATGAACAGCCTGCCGGTATCGGTATATTGATCATTACATACTCTGCATCTTTCTTCACCTCAAGTTTTACTTCCAGCTTTACAGGTTTGCCTGCTTTTAATTTTTGGATGCCATGCTGCCATGCCGTGTGTATAACAAAATCCTTTTCTACCTTTTGAGGAGCTGCATTCCATTTTTCCTGGAAAGCTGTGATATATACCGGGTCGTTTCCGGTTTTGCGAACGGATATACTCTTGATGTTTGTATAATCCAGTTCAAACGGAAACTTTGTTATATCGTGCTGGTTGTTAATAACAAATTCTGATTTTTGTTA
>CAMLLI010000038.1 GCA_946480685.1 uncultured Flammeovirgaceae bacterium
CGCCAATGTGGATTTCTCGTTGTCAAAAACGCATACAGAACGATTCTTCCCCACCATACTTGACGATTCTTTTGTAAGCAAAGGCAAGCCGGACCCGGAGATTTATTTAAAGTCTGCGGCAGCGCTCAATTACAAGCCGGAAAACTGTATTGTATTTGAAGATTCACTGTCAGGGGTAGCGGCAGGCAAGGCCGCCGGATGCAAAGTTGTGGGCATTACCACCACGCACACACGCGAAGAGCTGCACCAAACTGACTTAATTATAGAGAATTTTACAGGCCTCGACCCTGAAACCTTGATTTCCAGGCTTTTTTAAGAAAAGACTTTGGATTAATTTGAATTTGGCTTTGGATTATTGAACAGGTTTTACCGATATTTGCAATCCCTTTTTAGAAGGGGCTAAAATTGAGCTGATTATGGCACGAGTTTGTGAAATAACTGGAAAAAGACCTCAGGTTGGTAACAACGTATCGCACGCTAACAACAAAACGAAGCGTAGATTTTTACCGAATCTTCAGAAGAAGCGTTTCTTCATTCCTGAGGAGAACAAGTGGATCACTTTGAAAGTATCTACGAAAGCAATCAAGACCATCAATAAGAATGGTATAACGGCTGTATTGAAAGAAGCCAGAGCTAACGGAAATCTGGTACTATAGTAATACATCACGTAAATCGTTCATGGTTATAGGTTATCCGTGCAACCGGAAGACGATTAACAAATAACGTAAAAGACAATGGCAAAGAAAGGCAACAGGATTCAGGTGATCTTAGAGTGCACAGAGCATAAAACAAGCGGCCAGCCAGGCATGAGCCGTTATATCACCACGAAGAATCGTAAAAACACAACAGAAAGATTGGAACTGAAGAAGTACAATCCTATTCTGAAAAAAGTAACTGTTCACAAAGAAATTAAATAACCATGGCAAAGAAAGTAGTTGCTACACTGAAGAAAGGTGACGGAAAGAGCTTTGCAAAAGTAATCCGTGCCATTAAGTCTGAGAAGACTGGTGCTTACACCTTCAAGGAAGAAATCGTTCCGGCTGATTTAGTAAAAGAAACGCTTGCTAAAAAATAAGCTGGTTTAAAAAGCTACAAAAGTCCCTGATGAGGGACTTTTTTTTTGCCGTTTTGCGTCATTGAATCTGCAACCTGTCCGATAGGTGTTTACCGGATTATCGGATTTTGTTGATATTTGAACCTTGTCATTCAGAATATATTATGTTCGGACTGTTCTCAAAAGATAAAAAAGAATCACTCGACAAAGGCCTCGAGAAATCCAAGCAAAGCTTTTTCGGCAAACTCGGCAAAGCCCTTGTTGGTAAATCTACTGTTGATGATGAGGTGCTGGACAACCTCGAGGAAATCCTTGTATCCTCTGATGTTGGCGTTGAAACAACACTCAAGATTATAGCACGCATCCAGGAACGCGTAGCGCGTGATAAATACCTTGGTGCATCTGAACTCGACAGGATTCTGAAAGAAGAAGTTGCTGCACTCCTCGCAGAAACCAACGCGAAAGAAATTGAAGAGTTTGAAACACCTGCTGATAAAAAGCCCTATGTAATTATGGTAGTAGGAGTAAACGGTGTTGGTAAAACAACCACGATCGGCAAGCTCTCATCACAATTCAAAAAGAAAGGCAAGAAAGTAGTGTTAGGTGCTGCCGATACTTTTCGTGCCGCAGCTGTAGATCAATTGAAGTTGTGGGGCGAGCGAGTAGGGGTACCGGTAATTGCAAAAGGAATGAATACTGATCCATCTGCTGTTGCCTTTGATGCTGTACGTGCGGGAGCCGATCAAGGTGCAGATGTTATTATTATTGATACAGCAGGAAGACTGCATACAAAAATCAACCTGATGGCCGAGCTCACGAAGATCAAGCGCGTGATGCAAAAAGTTATACCCGATGCTCCTCACGAAGTGTTGCTTGTGCTCGATGGCAGCACCGGACAAAACGCAGTGATTCAGGCGCGCGAATTTACCAAGGCTACTGAAGTTACATCACTCGCCATTACCAAACTGGATGGCACTGCCAAAGGCGGTGTTGTGATTGGTATATCCGATGAATTCAAGATACCGGTAAAATATATAGGGGTTGGCGAAAAAGTGGACGATCTCCAGGTATTCGACAGAACCGAGTTTGTTGATTCGCTTTTCAAGCGCGACTAAACAACGGACCGGCTACTTCTTATCTTTCTCAGTTATAATCGCTGGACTTTTCCGTACAGGAATGCGGAAGAATAACTGGTAGTTAAATCCCCAGACAGATTCTTTATCGGTGCGACCGTAGCCGGGAACATCGGCAGGAACAAGCCTTCCGGTTTCATTGGTGCCCAATCCGAATTTGAAACGCGCGGTATATCCCATCCAGAACCAATTCAACATCTTTACTTTTATACCCGTAGTAAGCTCGAACCAATGACCGTTGATATTAACGTTCTGCAAATTTTCGTTCAGCGTTCCCCATACCGGGTCTTCAATGCCTTCTACAACAAGATGCTCTGAAAATGTAGCGTGTCCGTAACGCGCACCAATGAAGAACATATTCTTCTCCGGATCTTTCGTCAGGAAGTTTACATCCACTCCTACCCTGAAATAATTACCGTTGTTGTCATATATACCTTTATCACTGGCGTAGTCTCTCGCCCAATAGCCATAGTCTACAGACAGGTAGTATCTTCCAAAATCAACATCCCCATTTACTTCCCAGCCATTAAAAGTTTTGCTATAGTATGTACGCGCTATCGAAAGAGCATCCGTACCAACCCGAACTCCGGTGGGTATATACCATTTACTTTTCGCAGTATCTGCAGGGACTACCGCAGTAGTATCCTTCTGCGCAAATGCAAGCGAACTGCATAGCAGCAATAGCAATATGTTAATTGACTTCAACGGCAATGTTCGTTACGGCTGGAAATTTAACATCATTTGTCTCGAGTACCTCTACGTTTGAATTTGGATTGGAGGTGATTGTCAGATCCGAATATTCATTCTGCACACCACATCCGGAGAAAAGCGTATTAAATGTTCTCGTGTAGCTCACCGCTATGACGGTGGTTTCCGTATTGGCATTGGTGGCTGTTGTGTATTTCACCTCAAACTGCGTGGTTGAAGCGTTGGGATTGAGCGGAAGTTTTACCGTTGTAGTCGTATCACCCGCATATAGTATATCGTCTGAATAGTCCATTGTTATACTTTGTATATACACTGCGCGTGTAGTTGTTGAATTGAGTCGTCTGAATACAACTTGTGTCAGGTTTGTCTCAGGGCAGCGAAGTAACTTAACATTTACAACAGCAGGGTCCTGAATCGTACTGAGCGAATCACCATCGCTGTCGAGTGCAATCGCAGCGGTATCAAAGGTTGTTTGAGTTTTATCGATGTAAAGTGAATCGATAAACTTTTGTTTGCCACACTGCTTGTAACGCTCAACGTTATGAATCTTATAATTTACCACAAGCTTTCGCACGGGTTCTTTTAGCCCAAAATCATCTGCAAAGTCAAATGTATAGCTTGATTTCTCCGTATTCAGATCCACTGGTAAATATAGAGTTGATGCAGTCTTATCTACGTAAAACTTCTCACCGTTAAAGTCTGCTGTAATACTATTGATCTCGGTACTACGCGTAGTAGCTGATTGTGTACTTGTTCCGGATATATAGAGTTGCTGAAGTGTAAGCCCCATGGTAGTGATTTGTGGACACCGGTATACTGCAATGTTGGTTCCTCCGCTCTTGGTAGGCACATCGCTTACAATCCGAATCGAGTCAAAAGAGTGCTTGCTTACTGCAACGCCGCCTAATATATAGCGAGAACCGCAGTCTTCGGACACGTATTGCATCTGGGTGTTGTAAGTAACATTCAGCGTATCTTTTGTACCATCTGCGCGGGTAATAATAATATCTGTACCGGTGGTGGTGTAGTTAAGCGGAAGACTAAGATTCGTTACTGTTGTATCGCCATACGCTACGCTGGCACCCGACAGTACAATTTCAGTGGCCTTAAGCGTATCAGCTCCACCGGAGCCCATTACATAAAAAGAAATCCCTAAATAATTATTGTTGAGCTGAAAACAATCGGGATCGTCCAGGCAAGATGCAGCCAGAATAAGAAAAAAGATGAACCAGCCTGTTCTTTTCATAGATTTTTGCGGGCGTAAAGATACTTTAACGCCCCGAAGCCCAAATTCTGTGCCCATTTATTTTTAGTACTTTTGCATCTGGAATAGAAAGCCACGGCCATAAACCGCTAACCTGCATTCAATTCAAGCTTTCAACGCTGCGCACCACGCTTTATTGAATATTGAATTATTGGAACCAGGTTATTGTTGGTGACAGGAAACGAGGCAAGAGGTATCAATTGAAATGAAAACAAAGGGTAATAAGAAAACGAAGGTCAATATAGTTACACTGGGTTGTTCCAAAAACCTGGTGGACTCTGAAGTATTATTGACGCAATTGCGGGGTAATGGCATTGAAGCCGTGCATGAATCAAAAGAAGACGATGCCAGCGTTGTGGTAATTAACACCTGTGGATTTATTGATAACGCCAAGCAGGAATCCATTGATACAATCTTACGCTATGTAGATGCCAAAGAAGAAGGCATTGTTGACAAAGTATATGTTACAGGCTGTCTCTCGCAGCGTTACAAAGACGATCTCGAAAAAGAAATACCCGATGTTGATGCCTGGTTCGGCACCCGCGATCTGTCGCGTATTTTGAAAGTATTTAAAGCTGACTATAAACACGAGCTTGTAGGTGAGCGCATTCTCACCAACCCGAGTCATTATGCTTATCTGAAAATATCGGAAGGCTGCGATCGTCCCTGTTCATTCTGTGCTATTCCACTGATGCGAGGAGGACACATGTCGCGCCCGATGGAAGAACTGGTGCTCGAAGCCAAGAACCTCGCCAAGAACGGCACAAAAGAGTTGTTGCTTATTGCACAAGACTCAACCTACTACGGTCTTGATCTTTACAAGAAAAGAAATCTTGCCGAACTTCTGCAGCGCTTGTCGGATGTAGAAGGTATTGACTGGATACGCTTACACTATGCATTCCCGGCAGGCTTCCCTATGGATGCACTGCAGGTAATGGCTGAGCGTTCCAACATCTGCAAGTATATAGATATTCCGCTGCAACATGGTTCAACCAATATGCTGCAGATTATGCGCAGAGGTATAACACGTGAAAAGACTGAGCAATTGCTCGACACCATTCGTGAAAAAGTACCCGGTATTGCTATTCGCACCACCATGATCGCTGGTCACCCTGGGGAAACCGAAGCCGAGTACCAGGAGATGTTACGCTTCATTGAGAAATCGCGATTCGATCGTCTCGGAGTGTTTGCTTATTCACATGAAGAGAATACACATGCTTATTCGATGGCCGATGATGTACCCGATGAAGTAAAGCAGGAACGTGTTGATGAGATCATGGAGCTGCAACAAGGCATATCGCTTGAACTTAACCAACAGAAGATCGGCAAGATTTACAAGACGCTGGTGGATCGTAAAGAAGGCGGTGCATTTATAGGACGCACTGAATTCGATTCGCCGGAAGTTGATAACGAAGTGATCATTCACAGCCCGGACAACTACATACGCATCGGTGATTTTGTGAATGTAAAAATCAAGTCGGCTACCGAGTTTGATCTTAGCGGCAGCATTGTACAATAGATTTGGTAGTGCTATAGCATAGCATGCAGCAGGTATACTTTGCCGCTCTTACGCCATTAACATATCATTAACAAAGTTTTGATGCTGGCTATGAAGGATTCACAACCTCGTGTCACATTTTCCTAAACTTAATACGGGAAATTGTCGTTATTCGGGTTGTGAATTCACGTACCACCAATCCGTGTTGTTAACATATGCATCTTGAGAAGATTCCCTTCGCTGAAACGCGATCATTCAGTTCGTTTTTCCTTGACTATATCCAACAGAAAGAATCTCTTAAGCCATTCTATAATCGCTTCCCGCAACCGGAAAATTTCAAAGGTCAGTTAGCTGACAAACAGAAATCTTTTCCGATGGAGACTCGCCAAACACTGGCAAAAGTTCTGCAGCAACAGTATATATCTGTTCCAAGTATTCCGGCTGTTCAGCAGAACATTGAAGCATTACAACAGCCCAATACATTTACCGTAGTAACGGGTCATCAGTTAAATATTTTTACAGGACCGCTATATTTCATTTTCAAGATCGTTACGGTAATCAACACCTGTAAAAAATTAAAGGCCTTATACCCTGACTCTAATTTTGTTCCGGTCTACTGGATGGCTTCAGAAGACCATGACTATAATGAAATAAAATACTTCAGACTATACGGTAAGAAATATAGCTGGGGCACAAACCAAACCGGAGCAGTAGGAAGATTTTCAACGAAGGATCTTTTGCCTTTGCTGAATGAAGTCCCTGGAGATATATC
The DNA here is from genome assembly GCA_946480685.1 of uncultured Flammeovirgaceae bacterium. The sequence goes on from CAMLLI010000038.1 coordinate 6,430, forward strand.
AATCTTCCGCGAAGCCTATACAAAAGGCAAATCACTCAGTGATGCTGTACGACAATATGTACATACACTCTTTGGCAAAGAAGGTCTTGTTGTGGTGGATGCTGATAACGTTGAATTGAAATCCGTCTTCAAAGATGTTATTCGCCAGGATATACTGGACAACACTACAAAAAAACTTGTTGACCAAACCAACACTGCACTCGAAAACGAAGGCTATAAAATACAGGTATTCTGTCGGGATATAAACTTCTTTTACCTTGATAAAGACCTCCGCAGTCGCATTGAGAAATCCGGAGACTCTTACCAGGTTGTTGATACAGATATAGTCTTTTCAGAAGGAGAAATTAAAAAACTCATTGAGGAACATCCGGAGCGATTCAGTCCCAACGTAATTCTCCGGCCGCTATACCAGGAAATGATACTCCCCAACCTTGCGTATGTGGGCGGACCGTCAGAGGTAGTATACTGGCTTCAGTTAAAAAGTGTTTTCGAACATTTCCATACTCCGTTCCCGATGCTCATGCCGCGTAACTTCGCCATGGTAATGGAGCATACTGTTATGCGCAAGTTTGAAAAGACAGGCCTTGAGTTGAAAGATCTGTTCGAAGACAAAAACTATATCTTCAATCACTGGGTATTGAAGCATTCACCGCGTAACCTTACCGTTGGTGCAGAGCGAAAACAAGTGCTTGATCTTTTTGAAGAGCTGAAGAAACGATCGGATGCTATTGATACAACGCTAACAGCATATATAGGTGCAGAAGGAAAACGCGCGCTGAACAGCCTGGAGAAAATAGAACGTAAGTTACTGCGTGCCGAGAAGCGCCTGCACACCGACAAGCTTAAACAAATAGAAGCCGTAAAAGATATACTCTTCCCGAACGGAAGTCTGCAGGAACGCACCGACAACTTCCTGAATTTCTACCAGCAAGACAAAGCATTTATAGACAAGCTGATTGAAAAATTCGATCCGTTCGATTACCAGTTTAATATTCTTTCTTACAACAGTCAGCCGTAACTTGCCAGTATGACAAAAGCTGAACTGCGGAAAATATACCTGGCAAAACGAAAGTCTGTTTCAGAAGCAGAATACCTGCAGCTCAACCATCAGCTTTGTGAAAACTTTTTTGCAGCTGTTGATCTGTCGTTTATCAAAGTGCTTCACACCTTTATACCGATCGAAAAAAATCGCGAACCCAACACGTGGCTTATCATCGATCGCATTCGCAGAGAGTTTCCCCATATACGATTATCGATACCAAGAGTAAATACAGAAACAGGTGGTCTTGAAAATTTCTTCCTTGAAGGAATGCATCAGCTTACACTCAACACCTGGGGAATTCTGGAACCCAAACAAGGTATACCTACAGAACCCGAAAAGATTGACATGGTGCTCGTGCCCATGCTTACGTTCGATATGAACGGCCAGCGGGTAGGCTATGGTAAAGGTTTTTATGATCGCTTTCTGGCAACGTGCAGGCCTACCGTTAAAAGTGTAGGACTTTCTCTTTACGAACCGGTAGAAACAATACAGGACATCGAAGATCACGATGTCCCGTTAAGTTATTGCATTACACCTACGCAAGCATTCAGCTTTAATTCGTAAGCGATATCGATATATTTAAATCGAAGGCTCTTGTTGACTGAGGCAATGAAATGAACCCAGTCCCCAAATGATGTCCAATGAATCAAGTCCTACAACTTTTCTGTCACTGAAAGTCTTCTGTAAAATCTCCAGCGCTTTATCATCATTCTTATCGCGGAACGTAGGAACAACTACATATTTATTGCTGATATAGAAGTTAGCATACGATGCAGGCAGTCGCATATCTTCGTATACGATCGCTTCCGGCATTGGCAGCTCCACTATATTCATTTGTTTTCCATTCTCCAGGCGAAGCTTGCTTAGCTCTTTCAGATTGTCGCGCAGCGGCACATAGTTCTCGTCAGCACGATTGGTCTCAACAACGGTAACAACGGTATCTTCATTTACGAAGCGCGTTAGATCATCGATGTGCCCATCGGTATCATCGCCCAGTATACCATCGCCAAGCCAGAGTATATTTTCTACTCCGTAGTAGTTATGCAAAAACGCTTCAATCTGTTTTTGATTAAGATGTGGATTACGATTCTCGTTCAGCAAGCATGACGTGGTAGTCAGCAACGTTCCCTTCCCGTTGAATTCCACCGAACCACCTTCCATTACAATACCCGGATATACTACCGGTATATTATAGTGCTTCGCGATGAGTGTAGGTATATTATCATCCAGGTCGAACGGAGGATATTTACCACCCCACGCGTTGTAGCCCCAGTCTACTATAATTTTCTTATGCTCAGCATTCGGGTTTAGCAGGAACGCAGGACCATGATCGCGGCACCATGCATCGTTGGTAGGATGTATAAAGAACTGAACGTTGTTAAGGTCAGCACCAGCTTCCTGCACATAGCGCAGTGCTTTCTGCTTCATGGCTTCATCCACCACATTAACATTTACCTTCTCTCCTTCTGCTACCAGCTTGATGAACTGCGCGTATATCGGATATATAGTCGAGATCTTTCCGGGCCATGAAGCTTCCTTATGCGGCCAGCTGAGCCAGGTGGCATCGTGCCTGGCGAATTCTGCAGGGAAGGAGTAGCCGAGCTCCTTTGGAGTCTTAGAGTCCGGAAGTCCGGAAGTCGGGAAGTTGGGGTTGCTGTTCATTATTCGTTTTTCTTCACTATCTAAGTGTGTTTCGAAGGCTGTTGATCATAACCAACAGCTCTTCACAATATGTATATAGTTCTTTAAATTCTCTTTGCGAAATATAGTTCCTTCGTATTGCCAGATGGAGACATCCTACTACTTCAACATTCGAGCGAAGTGCATACGCTAAAAATCTGCTAAACTCGGCATTAGATTGTCCCGTAGATCCTTCTGCTATATTTAATGAAATAGAATCTGCAGCCCGCTTGAATTGAGAAGTCAATATATACATCTCATCCTTTGGAAACTGCTTCACAAGATCGTTTACTCTCTCAGAAAGATCAGCCGCCTTTTGCCACACAATCAGCCGCTCAAATTTAAAAGCCATAATTATTTACTAAAAAGCTAACGGGTCTTTACACAACAATATATATAACAGCACAAAGGCTTTCGGACTTTCCGTCTGCTAAGCTTCCGGACTTATCTAATCTCCATCTATATACCGTTTCGTAATTGGCTGATACGAATCAATTCTTCGGTCGCGGAGGAACGGCCAGTGGGTTCTGTAGCGATCGGTTTGACCGAAGTCTATTTCCTCTACATGCACTTCTTCCTGTTCGTGTGATGCGAGGTATATCAATCTTCCGAATGGGTTCGCTATAAATGAACCTCCCCAGAATTTCATAGCACCATTCTGCTCAAACCCAACACGGTTCACACTTACCACGTGCAAGCCGTTAGCCACCGCGTGACTGCGTTGGATTGTCTGCCATGCATTGTACTGTTCTGAGTTTGTTGCTTCATCCTGTGATGTAGCCCAGCCTATAGCAGTCGGGTAAAATAAAATCTCTGCACCCATCAGCGAAGTAATACGTGCTGCTTCCGGATACCATTGATCCCAGCAGATGAGTACACCAATCGTTGCAAACTTTGTCTTGAATACTTTATACCCTAAATCACCCGGCGTGAAATAGAATTTTTCATAGTATGCCGGATCATCCGGAATGTGCATCTTCCTATACTTTCCGAGATATGTACCATCGGCATCGATCACAGCCGTTGTATTATGATACAAACCTTCAGTACGTTTTTCAAAAAGTGATGCGATAATTACTACACCGGTTTCCTTTGCTACAGCAGATAGCGCATCCGTTGAAGGCCCCGGAATAGCTTCAGCCAGTTTAAAGTTTTCGTAATCTTCAACATCGCAGAAGTAAAGCGAACGAAAAAGCTCTTGCAGACAAACAATCTGCGCTCCTTTAGCGGCAGCTTCGCGGATCTTCTCAATGGCTTTTGTCAGGTTCTCCTGAGGATCTTTCGTGCATGACATCTGCACGGTTCCAACTTTCACTTTTTTACTCACGTCTGTTTCTTGTTTTTATATTGTTTAAAACGCTACAAAATTAGGAAGTAATTCGTCTTACGAAAATTAAGACTTTGCTTCCCGATATGCATAAAAAGAAAACCCTCTGAAAAAGTTCAGAGGGTTCGAAATTGCATATTAAACAATAAACCTTGTTACGCTTCTGTTTCGATGTGAACGAACGATTCGTCTTTTGCTTCCAGGTTTGAAGTACCCATTAGCCAGGTGTCAACAGCACGAGCAGCTTCGCGACCTTCAGATATTGCCCACACTACGAGCGACTGACCTCTGCGAACATCACCTGCTGAGAACACGCCTTCCTGTGACGACATATAGTCTGTGGTTTTGATGTTGCCGCGCTCATCGAGCTCAAGTTTCAACTCATCTACAAGACCACCTTTTTCAGCACCAACGAAACCTATTGCCAGCAACGCCAACTCGCATGGAATAACTTTTTCAGTTCCGGCTATTTCTTCGAAGCCCATTTTACCTTGCGCGTTCAAGCCCCACTTGATCTCCACGATCTTCATTCCGGTGAGGCGACCACTGCTGTCTCCTATAAATTCTTTTGTTAGAATTGCCCACTGACGATCTGCACCTTCTTCGTGTGACGATGAAGTATTCAGGATCATCGGCCACAGCGGCCATGGGTTCGTATCATCGTTACGTTTTACCGGAGGCTTGGCAAGCAATTCGATTTGCGTTACTGATTTTGCTTTATGACGGTTTGATGTACCAACACAGTCAGAGCCTGTATCACCACCACCAATCACCAGTACATTTTTCTCGGTTGCTAAAATGTCTTCAGCAAAAATATTATCGCCGGCTACTCGCTTGTTCTGTTGAGACAGGAACTCCATCGCGAAGTGTACACCCTTCAGATTTCTTCCGGGTATAGGAAGATCGCGTGGTGCAGATGCGCCTCCACACATTACTATAGCATCAAATTCATCTTGTAAATGTTTTGCGCTGATGTTTACACCTACGTGAGCGTTGGTGCGGAACACTACACCTTCCTGCTCCATCAAACGAAGTCTTCTGTCAATAACATGCTTCTCCAGTTTGAAGTCAGGTATACCATAGCGAAGAAGTCCACCGATCCGGTCGCTGCGCTCAAACACCGTTACCCAGTGTCCTGCTTTATTTAATTGTGCAGCAGCAGCAAGTCCCGCAGGACCTGATCCAACTACAGCTACACGTTTACCGGTTCTTTGCTTCGGAGGTGTAGGCTTCAGATAACCTTTCTCGAATGCCTGCTCTGCTATAGTCTTCTCGATATACTCGATTGTAACAGGCTTGTTGTTGATGCTGAGTACGCAGCTTGCTTCGCAGGGAGCCGGACAAATTCTTCCTGTAAATTCAGGAAAGTTATTGGTGCTGCTCAGTATCCTGATCGCTTCTTCCCACTTGCCATTATATACCGCATCATTAAAGTCAGGTATATTGTTGCCCAGCGGACAACCATTGTGGCAGAACGGCACACCACAGTCCATACATCGGGCGGCCTGCTGGTTTACCTTTTCTTTATCAAGCGGGTTATATACTTATTTGTAATGTTTTATACGTTCTTTGGGA
>CAMLLI010000039.1 GCA_946480685.1 uncultured Flammeovirgaceae bacterium
TGATCGTATCGATGCGATGGTGGATGGTATCGGGCAAGAGCTCTGGCTCTGCGCACTCGACAAAGCATATCGCCTGGATATAGCAGACGGGCAGGTAAAGAATATACAGACTGTATCGATCGATAATCCTACCTATAATAACATCACCTGCATACATTGGAAGAATGATATTATACTGGCCAACGATCAGGGGTTTCTTCGCTTCGACCGGCAGAAGAATACATTTGAACACATCGATTCACTGGCCAAGCCGGTTCATTACTTTTCCGATGGTGAAAATATACTCTACAACGACAATCACGCCTGGAATATATTAGGTAAAGCTCATGGACAAAGCAACCTCCAGCTTTTGAATTTATTGCAGAACCTCCGCTTTGTTTCCATTGATCAGAATGGCGAGAACCTGTGGTTGATTACAGAGAACAATGAACTCTATAAATTTTTTGGCGAGAGATTTACTCCGTATGAAGCCGGCAATCAACCGTTGCTACGTGCTGTTCGCAATAACGATGCGAAAGTAGATTTACTCAACTTTGAAGTATCGGAAAACAAAAGCACACTTACCTTCGAAGTAATTCAACCCGATTTTCTCGCACCACAATCAATCGAGTATCGCTATAGGTTAAAGGGTCTTGATGAGGATTGGTCCGAGTGGTCAACCAACAACTATATTATCAATTATCCTTACCTCCCTTCCGATGACTATATATTGATGGTACAGTCGCGCGACATCTTTGGTAAAGTACATGAACTGGCGAATGTGTCTTTCGAAGTTCTTCCTCCATACTGGCAGCGGCCGTGGTTCTATGCGCTGGAGTTCCTGGTGTTCTCCGGACTTGTACTCCTATCGTTCCGGCTTAGCAACCGGTATCGCATTATAAGTCGTTTGTTGTCACTGCTTACTATCATCATGCTCATTCAGTTTATCCAGACAGTGGCCAGTGCTACCTTTGAAACAAAAGAGAGCCCGGTTACTGATTTCTTCATACAAGTAGTGATTGCATTTCTAATTTTGCCGGTGGAAGGCTACCTGCGCAACCTGATGTTCCGCTCGGTAGATCCTTCCAGCAGACTATATCGTTTTCTTGAACCAAAAGCTGGTACTTCGCGCGGAAAGGATAATGCTTCCTGATCCCTCGGGTAAACAGCAATATATAGCACCGGTTTCGGGAGAATGATTTGCAGCGTTGCACTTAACTGAAAAGGAAATTGTGAAATCGGTCAGAGAAAAAGTATCTACGTTAAGTGAGAGTGGCTTCCGGGCGCTTATCGAACACGCACATGAAGGAATTGTAGTTTACGATACAGCAGGTGATATAAAATTTGCGAGTAAGTCTGTTAAAAAAGTCTGCGGCTATAGCGACAAAGAAGTACTCGGTAAAAACGGAACGTTCTTCGTTCACACCCACGATATAGCGGATGCCCGCAAATCATTTATCAAGCTTCGTAAAACTCCGGGTAAAAGTGTTACACTCATTCAACGCTTACGGCACCGGAAAGGACACTATATCTGGGCCGAATCTGTCCTCACCAACTTCTCGCATATACCCGGTATAGAAGGTATCGTTTCAAACTTTCGCGATATCACGGAACAAAAGATCACGGCTGAAAAAGCACTGCAAAACCAGGAACTGCTGGAGAGCATCAACCGGAATTTATCCGAAGGAATTTTTATGGGTGTGCTGCGCGGACAATTTGTTCACGTTAATGAAGCCTTCCTGCGCATGTTCGGGTATAAAAATCTTTCGGCAGTACAGAAGATAAAGACGCAGACTATATACCGGTATAAAAAAGATCACGATCAGGTATTGCGAGTACTGCGAAAAAGTCCGGTGCTAAAAGAATTTGAAACATCTTTCAAAAGAAAAAACGGGGAGACTTTCGCAGGAGTTATCAACATCAGTTTGCTGAAACACGAAGGCAAAGACAATTACTTTGTTGGCACCTTACGCGATATATCTTCTGAAAAGGAAGCTGCGGCAGCGTTAGAGGAATCGCGCAATTTTCTGAACAACATCATCAATACAGTAGCGGCTCCGATTTTTGTAAAAGATGAAAAGCATCGCTGGCTGATGTTCAATAAAAAATTCAGTGAACTCATTGGCCGAACGCAACATGAGATGCGCGGAAAAACCGACCGTGATTTTCTACCTCGAAAAGAAGCGGATGCATTCTGGCAGGTAGACGATGAAGTATTACGCAACGGTAAGACTGTACGCGTTCTTGAAAAGATCACATCACGAAACGGTACTAAACATGATCTCCTCACAATAAAATCGCTTTTCATTAATGATAAAAAAGAAAAGTTTGTCATCGGTTTTATTACGGATGTAACCGAGTTAAAGAATGCCGAAGAGAAGATAAACCATCTTAATGCAAACCTGCGGGGCGTATTGGAAAGCACGCGTGAATCAGTATATGCTGTCGACTCCAATTTCAACTATATAACATTCAATCAGAATCACCAGCGCATCATGAAGGTGCTATACGGTGAAGACATCGAGGTCGGCAAAAACAAACTTAACTACCTGAAAGGCTCTGTTGATTACACCTGGGTAAAAAACGAGATACAGAAAGCACTGGAAGGACATCATTTTGTTTCGGAACACTTTCTTAAATATCCCGGGTTTACCGGTCACATCAGAACAACGTTCAACCCGATACGCAACGGCAACGAAATAAAAGGCGCTGCTGTATTTGTTCATAACATAACGGAGCGCAAGCAGTTTGAAGAGATCATAAAATCCATCAATGCAAATCTGCGCGCTGTACTTGAAAGCACCAGTGACGATGTCTTTGCTGTAGATCGCCAGCTGAAGTATATAACGTTCAACAAGGCACACGCTAAAAAAATGGAAAGGCTTTTTCAATCTGAAATAAGCTTTGGTCAATCTTTTGTAAACGCGCTTCCCGTTGCCATGCGCAAAGAAGCGCGAAACGAATTGCTACGGGCATTGAAGGGCGAACAATTCGTAATTGAAAAACAGTTTGTAAGTGAAATTATAGCAGAGATTTCGTTTAATCCCATCCGAAACGAAGCAGGTATTGTTACCGGGGTTGCTGTCTTTTCCAAAGACATAACTCTTCGAAAGAATATAGAAGAACGATTCAGGCAACTCAATGAAGAGCTGCTCCAGCAGAATGCGCAACTCGCTGCGCAGGAAGAAGAATTGAAAGTTACACTGGAGGAATTGTCGGAGAGAAATTTTGAGCTTGACCAGCTCATGTATAAAACTTCACATGATCTTCGCTCACCTTTAAGTTCTATTATGGGTTTGATCAACCTGGCAAACCTCGATACCGACACAACCAATCATTATCAATACCTCGACAAAATAGAAGGGCGCATCAAGAAGCTGGATGAATTTATCCGATCGATGCTTGATTACGCTCGTGTAAATCGTGTAGACGTAGTTCGCGAAACCATTCCGTTGAAGAGTATCGCCCTGAGTTGCATTCGTGAGTTGGAATATCTCGATAACTTCTCATCCGTGCGAGTAACAATCAATGAGAAGGGAACTGACATTCCGTTTGTAAGTGATTTGCTTCGCATACAGATCATCTTCAGCAACGTTATCTCCAACGCCTATAAATATTATAATCCGGAAACCGATAGCAATCTTCAGATTGACATTGACGTTACGCAGGAGCGTGCAACACTCGAGTTCACTGACAACGGCATTGGTATAAAAGCCGAGTATCTCGATAAAATATTTAATATGTTTTTCCGCGCCACCGATCGCTCGCAGGGATCTGGCCTGGGCATGTACATCGTGAAGCAGGCGGTTGAAAAACTTCGGGGTACTATCAGATTGATCAGTGAATACGGCAAAGGAACGAGCATCAAAATAACTCTGCCTAATGGTTAGTCCGTTAACGGAAAGACCGTTGCCTTCGATTAACTTTTAAGTACATTTGAAATTATGACAAGACCCGACCTGCAAAATGTTGCTCCTTTTTATAAGGGCTATGTTGAGTATGTAAAAGATTTAGACATGCTCGAAGCGTTAGTACAATCCGGCAAACTTACGGTTGATCTGATCCGATCTATACCGGAAGAGAAAGGCAACTATCGCTATCAACCGGAGAAGTGGAGTATAAAAGAGCTACTCTGCCACATGCTGGATGTTGAACGCATCTTCGCTTACAGAGCCTTGCGCTTTGCGAGAAACGACAAAACTCCTTTGGCGGGGTTTGAAGAAAATGACTATGCGCCACAAGCCAATGCTGACGCTCGCACTATAAAAGATCTTGCTGATGAAGCTGAGCGCCTCCGCGCCACCACAATAGATCTCTATAAGAACTTTACTCCTGAAATGTTACAACGTACCGGCACCGCTAACAAAGCTGAACTATCGGTATTGAACCTAGGCTATATTATTGCGGGCCACGAGTCGCATCATCGTAGAATTCTGAAAGAGCGATATCTCTAACCAACTATATAACGGATGAAGTACAGTATACCACCATTTCTGTTCAGATCATTTCTCTGGATTGTTATCGCGATCGGTTCTTCTGCTACACTCTTCCGTTGTTCACCTGTTTCAAAAGCTTCGCTCACCAAAACATTTAAGTCGACCGAGGCGAAGTTTAAAGATCACGTTGGCTTTGTGTTGTACGACCCGGTTAAAAAGAAAACTATATATGATTACCAGGGAGGACAATACTTTACGCCTGCCTCGAACACAAAGATCTTTACGTTCTTTACAAGCCTTAAAATTCTGGGCGATTCAATTCCCGGCCTTCGCTACATTGTTCGCGGTGACTCATTGATCTTCTGGGGAACGGGTGATCCCGGGTTACTCTATAAAAATGTTTTTACTAACAATCGCGTATATAACTTTTTACAGACGTCACCCTATCAACTCTATTTCTCAGTTGATAATTTTTATACCGATTCATTTGGGCCCGGTTGGGCATGGGACGATTACAATGCGTACTATTCTGCCGAGCGATCTCCGCTTCCTATATATGGTAACATTGCTTCCATCTATGCGGCAGGCAACAAGCCGGTGATAGAGCCGCTGTTCTTCAGGAATGATATATATACCGGCAGTCAGCAATCAAGTGTTGATGCAACCCGTGAACCGGAAAAGAACATCTTTATTTATTTGCCCGGACCGAAACCATCCCCTAAAGTTATAGATGTCCCCATCAAGATTTCTCCGGAACTAACAGCAACGTTGCTGAGTGATACGCTGAATAAACACGTTACACTAATTCGTCATGCTTTCGATACAACGGCCCGCACTATATATAGCATACCGTCTGACAGTCTGTATCGCATTATGATGCAGGACAGCGATAATTTTATAGCAGAACAATTGTTACTGCTCTGCGCCAACACCCTTAGCGATTCCCTGAAACCAGAGATAGCCATTCGCTATTCAAAGAAATTTTTCCTGAACGACCTGACCGATGAGCCGATCTGGAAAGATGGCTCCGGGTTATCACGATTCAATTTGTTTACACCGCGGTCTGTCGTGCAGCTTTGGGAGAAGATATATAGTCTCGCTCCACAGGAACGTTTATTTACCCTGCTAGCCATTGGTGGCAAGAAGGGAACCATCCGCAATTACTATAAAGAAAGCAAGCCCTATATTTTCGGAAAGACCGGCTCACTGAGTAACAACCATGCCCTGAGCGGCTATCTTGTTACAAAGCGCGGCCGGCTACTGATCTTCTCGTTTATGAATACGCACTTTACCAGATCAACTGGTGAAGTGAGAAACAATATGCAGGAGATACTGCATAGAATTTACGAAGCATATTAAACTGAATATTTTTATAGAATGAAGTATTTTTCTTACTCACTTTTTTTTGTGGCACTCTTCTCAGGAAGCGTATTTGCCCAGAGTACCGATAGTCTCGATATTAAAATTGGTCAGATGATCCTGATCGGTTTTCCGAAAGACAATGTTGATCCGGAAGTGCTGCGTGAAATAAGACAAGGCAAAGTAGGGTCGATCATCATCTTTGAAAAAAATATACCGGCTAAAAATTCATTCGTTGCCCTAAAGAAAATTACCTGGACGTATCAACATGCTGCACCTATACCGCTCTTTATATGTATCGATCAGGAGGGCGGAAGAGTAAATCGCCTGAAAGATAAATATGGTTTTCCGCGTTCCATCACAGCAGCTGCCATGGCTAAATCTCCTACACTTGATTCGGTAAGATTTTATAGTGAAGCAACAGCATCGACACTGGCGGGGCTGGGTATAAATGTAAATTTTGCACCGGTAGTAGATCTTGCTTCCAATCCTGATAACCCGATCATCGCGAAATTCGGTCGTGCATTCTCCGCCAATGAAGACTCTGTTGCCTTAATGGCTAAAGAAGTTATCAAGCAGCATCGTAAGTATGGTGTTGTTACATCGCTCAAGCATTTTCCCGGCCACGGAAGTTCAAAAGCAGATACACACCTGGGCATTGCCGATGTCACCAATACATGGGAAGAACGTGAACTTAAACCGTATCAACTTCTCATCGACTCAGGCTATACCGATGCTATCATGACATCGCACATTGTGAATAAAAAACTTGATAAGAACGGTAATCCCGGAACACTCTCGGCTGATGTACTCACCGGCATTCTGCGCAAGCGCTTACATTTTAATGGCGTTATATTCACAGACGATATGCAGATGCATGCCATTACCAAACACTATGGTTTTGAGCAGGCTATAAAACTTGCTATACTCGGTGGTGTTGATATCATGACGTTCTCCAACAACATTGCCGGAAGCGACCAGCGCACGGTTGATAAAGTTCACGGCATCGTTCGGTCGATGGTTGAGAAAGGGGAGATTCCTCGATCACGCATTGACGAGAGCTTCAAAAGAATAATGCAGTTAAAGAAGCGTCTCACAAAAAGTTCTGCAGAAGCATCACAACAACAAAGTATAGACAGACTGCAGATAGCACTTAACAAAGCCGAAGCAGACCTTGCTGCTACACAGGAAGCGTTGAAAGTAAAATCAGAAGAACTTGTAAAAGTACAGCAGGAAGCACTAACGCAGGAACAGCCAAAAAAGAAAAAGAAGAAAAAGAAAAGAGGCGAGTAGTTATCAATATATAGTGTGAATCCTTTTAAGATTTATAGTCCTGTAACACCGGCAGTGCCCATTGTGGTAAGTGTGCCGCACTGCGGTATTTCTTTTCCGGATGATATACGTGATGAATATAAACCATCATTGATACAAGCGCCCGATGATACCGATTGGTTTGTAGACAAGCTATATGATTTTGCTCCTTCTATGGGCATGACGCTGATCATGGCAGTATATAGTCGCTGGGTTATTGATCTGAATCGCGATCCTGACAGCAAGCCTTTATATAGTGACGGACGCATTATCACGGCACTCTGTCCATCCACAAATTTCCTGGGCGAGCCGCTGTATAAAGACGAGCGCAATGAGGTGACTGATGAAGAAGTTAAAAGACGATATACACTATACTATAAACCTTATCACACCAAAGTACAGGAGCTCCTGAACGAGTTGAAAGCTAAATTCGGAAAGGTGTTGTTGTGGGATTGCCACTCCATCCGACAGATTGTACCCACTATACAAAAGGAAAAATTTCCGGATCTTATATTGGGTGATGCTGATGGAAAATCTGCAAGTTCCGAACTAATCCAATCAACCCTCGATACATTATCATCCGATAAATATTCGTTGAGCCATAACCATCCATTCAAGGGAGGCACGATTACGCGTTCTTTCGGAAAACCTTCTCAACATCAACATGCCCTTCAACTTGAAATGCCGAAGGTACACTATATGGACGATGCCGAAGTAAATTACCATGAAGCGCGTGCGCAGCACATGCGACAATTATTACAGGAGAATTTTCGACAGTTGATTGAACTGCTACGCTAATATGGGCACAATAAAATATTTTCAGTTCAAGGGTTTATTGCTGAACGAGGGATGGCTTTCTCCGGCCTATATAGGTATAGATGGAAAAGGTATTATTCAATATATAGCCGATCAGAAACCAACACAGCCCGTATCGATAGAAGCGGTTAACGGTTTTGCTATACCGGGTTTTCAAAATGCACACTCGCATGCATTTCAATATGCTATGGCAGGTATGGCGGAACGACATGCACCTGGCTCAACCGATGATTTTTGGAGCTGGCGTGAAGCGATGTATCATTGCGCGCTAAGCCTCGATCCCGACCAGGTTGAAAAAGTAGCGGCCATGCTATATGCTGAAATGCTACGGAAGGGCTATACGCACGTGGCGGAATTTCATTACCTGCATCACGACAAAGACGGCAAACCTTATGCAAACCTGGCGGAGATGGGAGAGCGATTGGTTGCCGCAGCAAAAACCGCGGGTATAAAAATTACGCTGATACCGGTGTTTTATCAGAAAGGTGGTTTTGGAAAAGATCCGCAGCCCCGTCAACGCAGGTTTATATCCGGTACGGTAGATGACTATTTTCATTTACTCGATGATAGTGCTACCGTTGTCTCAAAGCATACGCATGCATCGCTTGGCTTTAGTGTACATTCACTGCGCGCAGTAGATGCACAGGATATCATATCAACGTTTAACAACGGTCCGCGAAATATACCTTTCCATTTACACGCAGCCGAACAACTGAAAGAAGTGGAAGACAGCGTTGCTTATCTTAAACGACGACCCATTGAGTGGCTGCTGAATAATTTGCCTGTTGACTCACGCTTTCACATCGTTCATTGCACCCATCTGAATGACGATGAAGTAAAGCGATTGGCCCAAAGTAAAGCGCATGCCGTGCTTTGTCCGGGTACCGAGGGGAATCTCGGTGATGGTATCTTCAGATTAACAACGTACGCTTCTTATGGCGGTGCGTGGTCTATCGGCACAGACAGTCATATAAGTCTTAACCCACTGGAAGATCTTCGCTGGCTGGATTATGCGCAACGCTTCACTACACACAAGCGAAATACATTTGATGATGGCGCTCGTGTTTTGATTCAAAAGACATTGCAATCCGGTCGAGCTGCAATGGGCAATCTTAACCAAGCCTATTTTAACATCGGTGAGGCATTTGACGCTGTTGTATATAACGCGAAATCACCGCTGCTGGCACAGGCATCTATAGCAGATATACTTTCTGTTATTCTGTATACTTCCGATTCCAGTGATGTGCTCGGAACAATCGTAGATGGAAAGTGGATTGTTAAAAGTCAGATGCACCTGCGATCAGAAAAAATTACTGCTGCTTTTTTAGCGGCACAGAAACGCCTCCACGCATAAACTATATTTCACATGACAGTCGACATCAGACTCATACAACCTTCCGATGCAGAAGCTGTAGCGAATGTTATCAGAACAGTTATGCCGGAGTTTGGTGCCGGAGGTGCAGGCTTCGCTATACACGATCGCGAAGTGGATGATATGTATACTGCCTATACCTCACCCGGCACAGCTTATTATGTTTGTGAGGCTGAAGGAAAAATAGTGGGAGGCGGAGGCATAGGTCCGCTCGCAGGCGGTGATGCTGATTACTGCGAATTGAAGAAGATGTACTTTCTGCCTGAAGCACGTGGCTTAGGTTTAGGGCAAAAAGTATTGGAAGCTTGTTTACAAGCCGCTAAAACGGAAGGATATCGTTTCTGCTATCTCGAAACGTTCAACACCATGAACAAGGCGATGGCGCTTTACGAAAAAGCCGGCTTCAAAAAAATAGATGGTCCGTTAGGTAATACAGGGCACTTTGCCTGCGATCGCTTTTACTTACTGCAGCTCTAGAATATAGCGAAGTATAGATCAGTTATGTTCTTTCTGATAATGCTCTCGTAAAATATCACCGGCAAAATCGTTGGTGAGATCGCGCACAACGGAGTGGATATGGTTTGCATTGTTCTGCGTGTTATCATACTCAATCAACAACATCGGCCCTTGTATGCGATAGTAGTGACCCGCACCGGGCTTTAAAGCACCCGCCCAGGCAAAGCTTAATTTATCAATGCCTGCTTTCTTGATCTTCTCCATCAGTTTTTCTGCGAAGCCAAATTCATAATTCTTGATATAGGTGTTCAGCAACTTCATAAACAGTTGTTGTTGATCGGCCGTTAGATCTTTATAAAGTATGCCTGCCGGTGTTAAGAGTTCTGCCTGTTGTTTGTTATATGATACAATTTCATGGAGCGCTGTTTCTGAAAATCTGGCTTTCGCGAGTTGTTGTTCGTTTAGTGCATTGATCAACGCAAAACCAAGATCCATTTCATCTTTCAATGTCTTTTTACCACGTTCATTCCCGGAAGGCACTACAGCGGGATTACTTCCCCAGAATGAAGGCGTTGATGATTCAACTATACCATTAGCGGTTGAAAAGTTGAGCGAAAGATGATGGCCTTCCAGGCGCCATCCCCAAAGTTTATCCGGAGCGGGAGTTCCAAATATAGTGAAGTAGTAATTAAGCGGATCGCGATACGAATCGTTCTCACCACGACCTTCCACTTGTTGCAATATTTTTTCCAGCGCAAGTATACCCGTTGCTTTCTGATAACCCTGGTTACTTAACGATGCCTTTAACAACGCAAAGGCTGCCGTTCGTTGTTTTTCATTTAAATCATGAAGAGATATACCGTTCCGATCTTTCGGAACAAAATGCCAGTTGAGTCGCTCGCCATCGTTCCAACTATATTGTACTCTACTCTTGAGTGTTGGTGATAGCGTTGATAGAAAATCATTGGCCCGCTGTGTAACATCAACAGACTGCGCCTGCAAGGCAGCACTATAGAAAAACAAACATGCGCACAATAACTTCGTCATACATGAAAGTTATTGAATAATCAGAATAAAACTCTCCTGTCCGGGTCAGCGTTGGTAGGTTACAAGGCGATGTCTATACGGATCAGAATCCATCGTCCTCCTTCTTCGGTGCCTCTTCCTTCGCTTCTTCTTTCTTCTTCGCGGCAGAAGAACCATCACTCAGGCTATATGGAATATCAATACCATAATATTGCTGGCGGAAACGATTAACAAACGAAAGCGTTTCATCATCACTGCCCGGTATAAATGCAACTTCGCCAACTTTAGCTTTACCGGCATTGCTCTTCTTGGCGATGATCGTATTGAAGTCGTCATTCGATGAATGTACCATCAGGCGATTGTCTTCAAAGCCAAAGTAATACCAGGCTTCGGGTGATGCCTTTATAAATACATGAAATACAGGCGCACCGTCTTCGGTTTTCTTCACTTCCATAAAACCTTCGAATGCACCGTTGATATCCTGGCGGCCAATGTTCGACATACCCAGTGTACCTTCACTATAGAATGCTTTCTGTTTCTGTGACCATTTCAGATTTACATTCGAGAAAACGAGTGGCTTCGCGAGTGGCGCTAATGTTCCCAATGAAACATATCCCTGCAAACTTTTCTGTTCATAATCTTTCGCCATGCGCTCGCCTACGATGTCGGCAATCTTATAAAGCAGTTCGGTTTGATCGCCAAGGCCTTCATCGGCACCTTCATTTTTGATTACGTCCTGGATCTGGCGCGCCATCAAATCAAAAGCAGTAACCGGAACGTTGGAATCAACCATGACGAATGAGTTCATCCGGATATCATTGTTCGTCATGTTACCCTGACCGATAGCAGTGGAGGTAATATTAAAGTCTTTTGATCCACTGAATAATTTTACAGGACCTTCGAAGCGCACTTGCAGTGTCTCATCATTATAGGCAAACACTTTTCCGGAGAGTGAATTTCCGGCAGCTTTTGTAAGACTTTCGATTTTAAACTCCTGTGTTGCTGTGTCGTAATGCAGCGAACCACTCGGCTCAAAAAAGTTTTCATCCTCCTCCATCTTCTTATCGTTGATAAAGGTGATATATAGTTCGTTGTCGGTAGAGAAATGTAAACCTGCGTTTACGCGATTTCCGTCTTCGGTTACAGCGTTATCAAAGTCTATATGTACATCCGTTTCATCACCGGTTTGTGTATACTGGATCCACGTGTTATAGTTTTTAATCTTGCGGATATCAAGCTTCACAAAACCTGTAAGCTGCAAAGCAGGGCGCGTAGCA
>CAMLLI010000040.1 GCA_946480685.1 uncultured Flammeovirgaceae bacterium
ATACCAATCACGGTACGTTACGGATATCAATAGCTATAACTTGGATTCGCGAAGTGGCCGGTGTTTCGGTGTAAGCTTGTTGATAAAATCTTCCAGTGTATCATCATCCGAAAGCTGGTATTTCTTCTTTAATCTGTAGCGCGATGTTTTCACGCTTTCGGGTGAGATGCCGAGTATAGATGCAATTTCCTTTGCACTAAGATTTACTTTGATCAGTGCCGATAGCCTGAGCTCGGCTGTGGTAAGTTTTGGATATTGATAACGCAGTTGTGAAAAGAACCTGGGGTATATTTCCTCGAAAGCTTTCTTGAAGCTTTCCCAGTCTTCTTCGGTTAGAATATTGGTTTGAAGGACTTTGTCGAGTTTCTCAGCCTGCGTTTCGTCTTCTGAAAGATTGGCGCGTAACGATTCAAGCTCGGTATTGATTTGCGCCAGTGCATCTGATTTTTCAAGTAATCGCTTCAGGTAAAAATCGAGTTCTTTTTTCTTTATGGCGAGGTTCTTTTTTGTAATTAACCGGAAACGGTTATAAAGTAAAAAGCCGATCAACAGTAAAATGATCAGTGCTACTATAAATACGTTACGCCTGAAAGTATCCGCTTCGTACTTCTGATTCAGCAACGTAATCTCCGATTCTTTTTTGTCAAGCTCGTACTGATAGTTGAGTTTCTCAATCGCTATAAGGTTATCGGCATGTCGTAAGCTGTCGTTTAATGCCGTATAGCTTACGTGATCACTATAGGCCTTTTCAAAATTATGAAGTATAGCGTTGGTGCGCGAAGAAACCTCATATCCTTCTGCTATATAACCGCGGTCGTCCGCTTCAAGCGCCAGTGTCAGTCCGGTTTGCACGGAACTCAATGCTTGTTGAGGATCGTTTAATGCCAGGTATATCTTCGCCAGCGCTATATATATCTCGTACCGGGCCGAAGGATTTCCCGATCCGGGCTCAATGGACAGCGCTTTGTTTTCAATCGCCAATGCCTCTGCGTATCGCTTCTGATTAAAGTAAACTTTACCTATACCCAGCAAAATGGAAGGTCTCAGAGAATTTTCCTTCAAAGCTTCTGATAATTTTAATGAAGCCTGGAGTTTGACAAGCGCCAGCGAGTCTTTGCCAAAACGCGTGTAAAAATCACCCAGGTTGTAGGTTGCAGTCATTAATTCAGTCTGTGTGCCGCTCACTTCGTAGAGTGCGATTGCTTTATTCGCGAAGTTAATCGCGTTCGCTTCTTCCCCTGCCGTAGTATATACGATGGCAAGATTGATATAGAGCGATGGCAATGCGCTTGTTTTGCCTATGGCCTGAAATACATTGGTTGACTTCACCAGGTAATCAGCAGATTTCATGAGTTTACCTTGTTTGTGGTATGCAAGTGCAAACCAATTGTATGCATCGGCTTCACCAACTTTATACCCTATTTTTTTCGAAAGTGCTAACGCTTTTTGGGCTGTACTAAAAATGCTGTCGGTGTGCATTCCTTCTTGTTCAATACAGATCGAAATCAATGTGTTTACCCGGTTGGTATCTTCCGGCTGGGTTGCAAGAACCTGTCTTAAACTGTCCAACGTGCGCGATTGCGCCAGCGCAGCGAGGGATGTAAGTATAATAATAGCGGTTAGAAAATACCGGTTAGCAGTGCTGCGCATAATTATATGCCTAAAATGTTTGTGAACAGTTTTGTGTACAGAAGCAATAAATTCTTCATGTAAATGCCTTTTTTACCAGACTACTTCCAGTATAGAAGTTGATCACCTTTTTGCTGCCCGGCCAGATTGGTATCTCTTGCTGGTTATGTTCAGCTTTGAATATGCAGCGCGGTAAATACGGTGCGAAGTAAATAAGTAAATCAACGATACAGTAGATGCCGGTATAGGCATGTATGCATCGGAGGCAGAAAACTCAAACAACGAAAATTTATACCTGCTTAGTGGTAGCCACTTTGCGTTACTCTATCAGAAAAGTAATAGTACAGATCATCAACATCAAACAGACAACTATATGGCAGTGTATTTTAATTCTGATTACAAAAGGATCGAGTATGATGAACAGCATCGCGTGTTGGTAGCCACGTGGAAACTTGCGCCTACATCAACGGAGTTCAGGAGTGGAATGATGGCCATGCTCGATGCCATGAAGCAATTTAATACCGGGCGACTGGTGTACAATGTAATTCCGCTCGGACTTCTCCTGGAAGAAGACAGTATCTGGGCCGCTACAGAATGGCGGGAGAAAGCTATAGCATTAGGCCGCTCGAAAGTTGCCTTTGTTCTGCCTGACGATGTGTTTACGATGATGTCTGTTGAAAGCATGATGGAGAGAGAAGATCGTGAGGTTCCTATTGCGTACTTCAAAAGAATGGAAGACGCGATTCGATGGGTAGTTATACCACGCATTAAGCTTGAAAATAAACGCGAACCTTTTAAAAGCCATTGGCCCAGCAGAAGTATACTATAATGTGAGCGTTCCTTCCCAAAAGAAGTGTCTCGTCCGGGAAGCCCGGTTCTTATCAGGGCATAAGCATCAATGCGTTTGATGTTGACTATGTATATATCAATAACAAGTGTCTTCGCTTGCGCAAGTATAGTATGGTCGTGTAGCAAATAGTCTTTTTTGATGCCGTGAATGCCTGAATATCCGGAGGCCGTTCTCCATTATGTCTGGATGGTATTCATGTATGAAAATATCCTTATATAAAATTATATATATAGTATACCCCGATCGATAGTAAGGGTGAAAAATAAAATTTACTTTATTCAGCAGGATAGTCGTATAGCTGCTTGGTAAATCGAATTTTAATTTCTTTCTTTTTTGCTTGCTATAACCAAACTCGAAAATCACGCTACGCAGGTATGTTTAGTACAAAGTCAGCCAGCTATTTCGCTTTGTTGAGTAATAATTTGCAGAAGTTTTAGGGAGATATTCTTTATAGTTCAACAGTTTAACAATGCAGAAATTTTTTGAAAACCAGAGCGCACAGGTATATTACGATGCAACGCTTGACACTCTGTTTCTGGAGTATACCAATAAAATAACTAGCCACGAACAGTTTGTTACTATCAATATGGCCGTATTGAATACGTTTCTGAAACTAAATACGAGAAAGTGCGCTGCTGATATTCGTAAAATGGGTGTTATCAGTATTGAGTCACAAAAGTGGGTTGTTGACAACCTTGTACCTGGGATGATAAAACACCTGGGCGGACAGATACCGGTGGTTGTTCAATTACTGGATGAATCGGAGATTTTTGCAAAGGTGGCTGCGAATAAAATCAATGAAAGAATAAAGCAGGATAAGGTCGGTTTTCACGTGATGCAGTTCACAGACCGGAAAGCAATGGAAACCTATTTAAAAAGCGTCTAGCTTAAACAGTATATCGCTATATTTTATCCTATCGTTTTTTACATGCAAAAGTTTTTTGAAAACACCAGTGCACAGGTATATTACGATGCAACGCTTGATACCTTATTTCTGGAGTACATCAGTAAGGTTATAAGCCATGAGCAATTTGTTGTCATCAACACAGCAGTGCTCAATGCATTTGTCAAACTGCAGACAGTAAAATTTGTGGCTGATGTGCGGAAGATGGGTGTTATCAGCATTGAGTCACAAAAATGGGTGGTTGATCATCTGCTGCCTGAAATGATAAAACATCTCAGGACGAAAGATCTCATTCATGTTCAGTTCATGGACGAAGTAGAAGTTTTTTCAAAGATTGCTGCCAACCGGATTAAGGATAAGTCAACCGAGATATCCAAAGGCATCCAGATATCACGGTTTTCCAATCGCTCAAAAATGGAAGCGTATCTGAAAAGTGTTTAGGTATATATAGCATTTCACCAAAGAATCAGGAGTGATAAAATTTAGCGGACAGATGAGAACGGATACCCTGTAACGACTAACTTCCTTTCACCGACCGAAAGAAATCCAAAATCAAAGCATTCGGTTTTTCAAATGTAGAATCGAGCGGAGGCTGAAACAAAGTGCCTTTATAGAAGCGATGTCCTTTCAACTCAAGTCCGCGTACATCACCGTTACGCGAGAAGGCTGTAAACGCAAGTGTACCCTGCTGTAGTTGTTGGGTATAGACAGGATTAACACCATAATTACAATTGAAGAAACCGGTAATAACATCTTTCTTTAACACCTGGTATAGCCATGAATCTTTATCGGTAATCATCACCTCTTCCTGTTGACCCTTAAGCGAACAACTCAGTTTGGCAATTACCAGTTCAGGTGCACCAGGTTCACTCTCTTCATGCCCGGCATCTGCTATACCTAAAATATTTTTAGCATACTCCACCACCATATACTGAAAGCCACCACACGTGCCGAGCAACGGAAAATTATTTTCGCGTGCCCATTGTATAACACGATATACCGCATCATCATTTTTATAGGGCGAACCAGGCGCAATCCACAGCGCATCGGTATAGTCCGGTATAGCTGTTGCTTCCGGAATGGTATCCGTTGCTACCCAGGTTGTCTCCATCGGAAAGTCAAGGTGCTGGCGACAATGTGCTACTGCTTCGTTTAAAGCAATGTGTGTATGCTTGCTGGCCGTGAAGTCGCCAATGATCGCGATGCGGAGAGGTTTCATAAGAAGTATATAAAAAAGAATCCACCACAACGCAGTCACTACACGAAGTATACCTGCTGTTATGATGGATTGAAAAGTTTTTAGAGATTATGCCAGGCGTTTGGCTACTTCGTCCCAGTTCACAACATTATACCAGTTAGCGATATACTCGTTGCGTTTGTTTTGGTACTTCAGGTAATAAGCATGTTCCCAAACATCGATGCCGAGCAGTGGTGTTCCTTTCAGTTCACTCACATCCATCAATGGATTATCCTGATTAGGTGTTGAACCAATTTTTAATTTACCGCCGCTGTCTTTTACAAGCCAAGCCCAGCCTGAACCAAAGCGAGTCATGGCAGCTTGCGTAAATTGTTCCTTGAACTTATCGAACGAACCGAAGGAGCCGTTGATAGCTTCACCAATTTTACCGGTAGGATTCGCGCTTCCCGGCTTCATCACCTGCCAGAAGAAGTTATGGTTCCACGCACCGCCTCCGTTGTTTCTTACTTTCGCAGAAAGCTTGGAAGCGTTGGCAAAGAAATCTTTTTCAGAACCGAAAGTAATTTTCTCGGCAGCGATTGCTTCGTTTACATTCTTGATATAGGCAGTGTGGTGTTTGGTATAGTGAATCTCCATCGTGGTCGCATCAATGGAAGGTTCAAGTGCACTATACGCGTAAGGCAGCGTTACTTGCGAAAACTGTAAGGCCGATCCGGCTATAGCACCGGCATGTGATGGTTGATCTTCCGCAAGGGCCTTAAAGGCCAGAGGCGTTCCGAGGGCGGTAAGGGTTGTAGCTTTTAAGGCTTGCTGCACAAATTCTCTTCGGGTTGTTTTCATAAACAGATATATTATAATGTGATACTTCTGCAACCAGTATGGCCGCGTTTACCTGCACGAAATTTAGCCAAAAATATTTAGCTTGCACGGAAACAACTCCGAGTGTTATGAACGAAATATTATACGATCAAATTCCCTCGCTCGACCTGGCTGATTATTATGGTGGTGACGAGAACAAAAAAAAGAAATTTGTAGCAGACCTGGGTGCTGCCTATAATAACATTGGCTTCGTAGCGATCAAGAATCATTTTCTTACCGATGCCATGCAACAGGATTTGTATAAGGCTATCAAAAACTTTTTTGCTTTACCGGATGAGGTAAAAAAGAAATATGAACGGCAGGATTTGGCAGGCCAGCGGGGATATACCGGTAAAGGGAAAGAACATGCCAAGGGTAGAAATACAGGAGACCTGAAAGAATTTTACCACGTTGGTCAGGATCTGAGCGAAGCAGAACTTAAAAGTGAAAATTACCCGGCCAATGTCTGGCCTCAGGAAATACCCGAGTTTAAAAACGTAAGCACCGATGTATACCGTGCCCTGGAAAAAACCGGCACCTATATGTTACGTGCTATAGCGCTATACCTGAACCTGCCTGAAAATTACTTTGACGACAAGATTAAGCATGGCAACAGTATACTGCGCCCTATACATTACTATCCGATTGAAAATCCGGATGCAGTACCTGAAGATGCTGTGCGCGCTGCCGAGCATGGCGATATAAATCTTATCACGTTGCTAATGGGTGCCAGCGCTGATGGTTTGCAGGTGCTTCGCAGAGATGGGAAGTGGATACCGATAACAGCGTTGCCCGATCAGCTCGTGGTAAATGTGGGCGACATGCTTGAGCGACTCACCAACAAGAAACTGAAATCAACGATACATCGCGTAGTAAATCCGCCACGCGCATTGATGAATACACCACGCTATTCGATTCCGTTCTTTATGCACCCGCGCTCGGAGATGAGCCTCGCTGCGTTGAAGAATTGTGTTGATAGTGAGAACCCGAAGCAATGGGACGATATTACAGCCGGCGAATTTCTCGATCAGCGTCTTCGCGAAATCGGATTGAAAAAATAATGGAGACATACACCGGTATACTAGTAGCATGATCGGGCGGGTTCGATACTATATCTTCCTGCGCGATGTACTGATGCTCGCGGTCACAACCTTTGGCGGACCGCAAGCTCACCTTGCTCATTTTCAAAACGTGCTGGTAGATAAACGCAAGTATCTGACAGAAGACGATCTGATGGAGATCAATTCACTCTGCCAGATATTGCCGGGCCCTACATCTACACAAACATTAACTGCTATAGGTTTCAAAATTGGCGGACCGAACCTGGCATACCTCACGCTGCTCGTATGGATACTTCCGGCCGTTATACTAATGACGCTTGCCGCGATGCTCATGTCGAGTATAGAACAAAAAAACTGGTCACTTGAATTTACGCGCTTCATACAACCGATGGCCGTTGGTTTTGTAAGTTATGGTGCGTTTGCTATTATACAGAAAACGGTGCGTACTAAAACAGGCATCGTGTTGATGGTAGCAGCCGCTATACTTTCCTATCTCATTCAAACACCGTATGTATTTCCAATTATACTGTTGTGTTCAGGTTTACTCACCGCATTGAAGTATAAAAATCAGCCGAAAGAAGAGAAGGTAAAGATTGTAGTGCCGTGGGCAAACTTTTTACTATGGGCAGGCGTGTTGATTTTTGCTGCGGCACTCGGAGGTATAACGCGTGCACTTCCCGTAAGGTTGTTTGAAAATTTCTATCGTAACGGAAGTCTTATATTTGGTGGCGGGCAGGTACTCACTCCGTTGTTATATACTGAGTTTGTACAATATGCACCAAAACAATATCTCACGTCAGGTGAATTCCTCTCGGGATATGCTATAGCCCAATCGTTGCCCGGTCCGGTGTTTTCATTCAGCTCTTATATAGGTGCATTGTCGATGCGCGAGTATGGTACCGGTGGTGAAATTCTCGGAGCGTTCGTTTCTGCACTGGGTATATTTCTGCCTGGTACATTTCTGATCTTCTTTGTGATTCGCTTCTGGGAAAGTCTCAAACGCTACCGGGCTGTGCGTGCATCCCTTGAAGGCATCACAGCTGCAAGTGCAGGACTTGTAGCGGCATCAGCAGTTATACTTTTTCAGCCACTTGAAAATACGGTTATAAATTTCAGTGTTACTATAGCAACGTTCCTGTTGCTGGTATTTACGAAAGTACCATCGCCACTAATTATACTCGGAGGATTGTTGTTGGGATTTGTTGTGCGATGGGCAACTGAACATTAATCCAGAAAATCTGTTGGCAGTTTAATCTGATCAGAGTAAAACTGCATTCGCGAATGATTTGTATCCAACGGTAAAATCTTCTCGATTATTGTATTCTTATGATTGATAAATACTTCGACATAAAAATTTCCGAGGAGATAAAGATTTACTTTATACCCATAGTATCGGATCGCCATGATGAATGTACCTTTTTCGTACAGCACATCAATTTTCTCCTCCAGCGCCAGCTTCTTATAGTCTTTCCACACGATCATGAGATGAACATACAGTAAAAATACCTCGGTCACAACATTGCATGTTATCGAAGTTTTTCGTTTACGGGCAACGCACTTTCTTCGCGATAATGTGATGTCAACTTCGTTATACGGAGTTGCTGTTGTGTCCTATATAATTCCTAAAATATACTTACACATGTTGAGAAGTTTTATATACAATTGTCAACTATACTGCGTCAGTACGTTCATGCATATACGCATAACGTGATTATAATGTTGTGTTGACATATAAGACATCTTCTTCTCCTATAGTCTATAACACGAACTACAATTTTATACAAATACGAATCAACAAGTAAACTATGAATAAAAACTGTTCCTGATTTTATGAACGTTGATGTTCCAATCGTTAGCAACATGGCACCAGGCTTTTTATTAATCCGGGAATTACGCTGAAGCAGGTGGCTTCTATATACGACATTGAATAACGAAAAGCTGTGGTGAGGAAGACCAGGTGAGTTCAGCTTTTCAGAAACGATAGTAAAAAGATAAAGCCTCTTGAAGAGGCTTTATTTTGGGGTGAATGATGGGACTCGAACCCACGACCCTCAGAATCACAATCTGATGTTCTAACCAACTGAACTACATCCACCATTTTGAGGACTGCAAATTTAGTGAGTGTCTTCTAATTTGCAAAAAAACATTTAAGATCATTTTCGATTAAACGTAAGTCGCTCGCCCGGATGGCTTTCGTCAAACTTTCCATCTTCATAAGCCAGGTGGCCCGAAACGAAAGTATGCGTGATGGTTGAATGAAATTTTGTTCCCTCCAGGGGCGACCATCCGCATTTTGATAAAATATTTGACTTGTGCACCGTCCACGTCTTGTCGAGGTCAGCCAGCACGAGGTCAGCAAAATAACCTTCACGAATAAATCCACGCTTTTCAATCTGGAAAAGTATGGCCGGGTTGTGACACATTTTTTGTACGATCTTCTCCAGGCTTATTCTTCCCTGCTGGTAAAATTCGAGCATCGCCACCAGGCTGTGCTGAACGAGCGGTCCTCCGGAAGGAGCTTTGAAGTAAGTATTGCTTTTTTCTTCCAGTAGGTGTGGCGCATGATCCGTAGCAATAACATCAATGCGATCGTCAAGCACTGCTTTGAAAATTTCCTGTTGATCGTGCGATGTCTTTACAGCCGGGTTCCACTTCAGCAAGGTGCCGAGTCGTTTATAGTCTGCATCATTAAAACAAAGGTGATGAATACAGGCTTCAGCAGTGATCTTCTTTTGTTCCAATGGAATGCTGTTGTCGAATAATGATGTCTCTTTCGCAGTGGAGATGTGCAGCACGTGAAAACGAGAACCATGTTTTTTGGCAAGTCCAATTGCGAACGATGAAGAACGATAGCATGCCTCTTCACTTCGTATCAGCGGGTGACACTCGATCGGTACATCTTCCCCGTACCGATCTTTATACTCCGCTGTATTTCTGCGAATGGTTGGTTCGTCTTCACAATGTGCAGCAATGAGTGCCGGGAATCGTGAGAAAAAACCTTCGAGTGTTTCCGGATTATCAACGAGTAAATTTCCCGTAGACGAACCCATAAAGATCTTCAGTCCGCATACTCTGGTAATGTCGGTCTTCATCACTTCGTCCAGGTTATCGTTCGAAGCTCCTATAAAGAAAGAGTAATTCGCCAGCGAGGTACGTGCTGCGATCTGGTATTTTTCTTCCAGCAACGCCTGCGTAAAGGTTGGCGGATTGGTGTTGGGCATTTCCATAAAGCTGGTAACGCCACCGGCTACAGCTGCGCGTGCCTCGGTTAGTATCGTTGCCTTGTGTGTTAATCCGGGTTCGCGAAAATGCACCTGGTCATCAATCGCTCCGGGAAGCAGGTATTTCCCTTTGGCGTCAATCACTTTATCAGCCATCGGGTACGACAGATCTTTTCCGATTCTTTCGATATACCGGTCTTTAATAAGTACATCTCCCTGAAAGACCTTGCCCTCATTAACTATATTTGCGTTCGTTATCAGCGTAGTTTTCATCGCAGTAAAATTAGAACCAAGTGTCTGCCATTACAACTTTCGAAGAATTTAATCTCAATAAACAATTACTCAATGCAGTTTCCGACCTCGGTTTTGAGCAACCAACGGAAATCCAGCAGAAATGTATTCCCATCATTCTTGCCGGACAGGAAGTAATTGGTATTGCGCAGACCGGCACCGGTAAAACAGCTGCCTATCTTTTGCCGCTGCTCATGAAGATCAAATACGCGCAGGGCACGGAGCCGCGTGCATTAATTCTTGCACCGACAAAAGAGCTGACCATACAATTGGCGGAACACGCAAAGCAACTCGCCAAATATACCGACTTGCGTATACTGCCGATCTACGGAGGTATAGGCCCGAAAACGCAAATAGAAAATATTCAGCAAGGCGTTGATATACTGATATCCACTCCGGGGCGCTTCACCGAACTTTACCTGCGGGGTGAGATTCCGGTGAAGCAATTTAAAATGCTTGTGCTCGATGAAGCGGATCGTATGATGGACATGGGTTTTATGCCACAGCTTCGTAAAATTTTTGAAGTGATTCCGCACAAGCGCCAAAACCTTTTGTTCTCCGCTACATTTCCGGAAAAGGTTGAACGACTCTCGGGCGAATTTCTCGAGTTTCCGGTAAAGGTTGAGATAACACCACAAGCTACACCAGCCCGGCAGGTAGAGCAGGAGTTGTATCATGTACCCAACATTAAAACGAAGATCAACTTTATAGAATACCTGCTAAAGAACAGAGAAGACTTTAACCGTGTGATGATCTTTACCCGCACGAAAGAGAATGCGGAAAATGTTTTCAGATTTATAGAGCGTAAAGATCTCGGTGCAGTGCGTGTGATCCACTCCAACAAAGGACAGAACAGCCGTATCAATGCTATCAATGAATTTAAGGAAGGTAAGTTGCGTGTGCTGGTGTCTACCGATGTTACAGCGCGTGGTATAGATGTAAACAAAGTATCGCACGTTATTAACTTCGATGTGCCTATACTATATGAAGACTATGTTCATCGTATCGGCAGAACAGGGCGTGCGTTTCAGGATGGTAAAGCCATTACGTTTGTAAATCGTGCTGAAGAATATCACATCGAGAAAATAGAAAAACTGATACGTGAGAAGATCACTGTAAAGGAAATTCCGGAGGAAGTATTTGTCGAGAAAACATCTTTCGAAGAAAAGCAGGCTATCAATAAATCTATCGATGACCAGAAGCGCAGAGACGATCCTACCTTTAAAGGTGCATTTCACGAGAAGAAAGATGCAAAGCGCATCGAAGCAAAAAAGCGGGAAGACAAAGCCAGAGTTGGCAAACAGAAAGTAAAAAATAAACGTGATGACCGGAAGCGACCGGATATAAATCCGGCAGACAGGAAGAAGCCTGGTAAGAAGCGATAGCGATAATGATGTATATATTGCTGAGCTGTAGAGCCTGGGTTGTCACTGGTATATACGGTTTGCTGTTCTGCGCAGGAGCAAGCATGGCACAAGTTGCAAACAATGCTATCAGGATGGATCACGACTGGTGCTTGATGCGCCCTATACAGAGTCATCTACCGATCATGCTACTGTTGAGTGGGATTGTATCATAACTTCAAAACGTTGTCGCGATTCAAAGGGTATTCAGGCCATTATACTCCAAGGCAACCCGTGTGCTACGCATCAATATAAGGTATTAAAATGTATAGCAAAGATAGAACGCGATGATGCCTTTATAGAATTGGATTCGCTGGCTGCAGGCAGCGACTACTTTGTAAACATCGATGGTTTTCTCGGAGACTTTTGCGAGTTTGGAATTCAGTTCAAGTCCGAAAGGATTTTTGTATACGTCCAATAATCTTGATACGCTATCTCTCAAGGCTGAAGTTTCCGGTAAAGTTGTTGATCTGCATTGGACAGCCTCGGAGTCATTACTACAAAAGCTGGAGCGGTTTGAAGTATATCGCAAGCGCAAGAGCGAAGCCGCTATACCGGTTGCCGCATTTGGGCCTGCGTTGAATACGGCAGGAAAGTATATTAC
>CAMLLI010000041.1 GCA_946480685.1 uncultured Flammeovirgaceae bacterium
CGTTATTCGTTGTCCGTTATTCGTTATCAGTTATCCGTTATCAGTTATCCGTTATGTGTATATATTTATTATCGTTGGTCATTCGTCTGGTTGATCATGCAGCTGCGTTGTGAGTTTCAGGCACGATTAACGTGTAACGAATAACTTATAACGATTAACCATTAACGGATAACGCTATTTCAATTTTTCTCCTTCAGGTATACATTTCCGTTGAACGTTTCGAAGTCAAGCTTCACTCCGCCCTGGCCGGTCTTAAAGAGATTGTCCATTACTTTATAGCGTATACCATTGCCTTTGTCACTCTTTTCAATCTTCGCGGGCAGTGCCTCTATCTTTTCGATGTTGGTATAGAAATTACCATTGAAACTTTCGAAGCTTAGGTCGGCCGCAAGTCCTTTTTGAAACAGTGCATTGATGTCGCCATTGAGTGTATAGAAGCGGCATTTGTTTTTCGGATTGGTAGTATACTCTACATCCAGGTTTCCGTTAATGGTACTCGCTTCTGCTTCACGAACCAGGTTTTGTAATTTTATACTTCCGTTGATGTTGTTGGCGATCACAATACCGGTTACACCCTGCACCGCTACATTACCGTTGTTAATAGTGCTTACATCTATATTTATACCGGCCGGCACTTTTACCACAAAATCCAGATCATACTCATACTCCGTGCGGCAGCCATCGCGCTCATTCCAATTATAGCTCCAGCCATTTCTGCCTCTGTTATTGGCTGTTCCCCGGCCGAATCGAGTGCAGCCATCGCTGCTATAGAGTATAATGGAATCTGCGAGGTCTATCACTCCCATTTTTACTTCTTCTTTGGCTTTATCGAATCGGGCCTGTGTTTTGGCGCGAACGGTTCTGGTAACCTGTACTAGAATTTTATCACCGCTATAGCCCGTCACCGTTATACTTCCATTGATATTTTCAATGAGCAATGTGTTATTCACATCTTTCTTTTCGAATGTAAATTCTTTGGATGTTATCTCGGTATGTTTGAGCTGCGCGTATACATTTGCCATACACAGCATTATACCTATACTTAGTAATGTCGTTTTCATAGTTCTTGTGTTTAAAACCAACTATATATACTGTGGTATTTAACCTCTAAACCTTCTGCGGTTTTTCTAGATGAGCACCTGTATGGTTTCTCGTATCTTCTCCTTTACTTCTTTCGGCGTGTTTTGCTGTTCGAGTAACTTTTCAAGTTCTTTTACCGAAGACTTTTCCTGCAGGGCTGCCATCATTTCAGCCAGTTCTACCTGCACGAGTGGTGATTCCTGTTTCGCGATCGAGCGTATCAGCTCTTCACGTACGGAGCTCTCTTTCACGTAAGGCTTTAGAGCATCCAGCGCTGCGAGTCGCACATTTACGTTGCTATCGTTGTTCAGTGT
Source organism: uncultured Flammeovirgaceae bacterium (assembly GCA_946480685.1). Next base: position 1,395 of record CAMLLI010000041.1, read on the forward strand.
CTCAAAGAGGGCGCGGGTAACTTTGGTACTTACCTGATTCATTTCCTGTGTAAGACTTACGGCCTTCAGCCTGTCCGTTGCAGATTCTTTTTCCAGCAGTGAAAGCATCATCATCTCTTTCAGGTCTGTTACCTGCTGACTGAGCTCAGCGATTTGTCCGTTGTTAGCAGCACCTTCTGCGGCCTGCGGACGAACCCAGTACCCTATAGCAAGTCCGGCAAGGAGTGTAACCGAAGCAAAGGCAAGACGCGGCAACATTTCAGGCCAGGCAAAGAACTTCTTCCATGAAAATGTTTTCAACTGACTTTTCTTTTCCGTTGCCAGCATCTGATAAAAGTTATCGTCCAGTTGCAGCGAAGGTGCGGGCACTTCCAGTTGCATGATCTGCTCTTCGATCAAATGTAGTTCCTGCAGTTCCGACAAATCGATTACACCTGCTTCGATATACTTTTCGAGTATATTTACTTCTTCTGCACTGGCCTGCCCTGCGTTATACTTTACCAGCAGTGCTTTTATTTCATTTCGTTCCATACCTTTTCTTTAGCTTCGAGCTGCGAGTTTTTAGCTACGAGTTCTTAATATCGCGTTTCGAGTTTTTGATACATTTCCTTTAATTCCTGAAGCGCTCTGAAAACTTTTACCTTCACGGCACCTTCGGTGCAGCCGAGTATCTCGCCGATCTCTTTATACTTCTTGTCCTGAAATTTACTGAGCACTAGAATTTCGCGTTTGTCTTCGGGCAGCCTGTCCATGGCCATGGAGAGTAAATGCATTTCTTCTTCGCGTTGTATACCGGAGGAGCGATTCTCATCGCTGCCAAGCCGGTCTTGCCAGGCTTCGAGCGAGTCTTTAGCAGCTACTTTATTCTTGCGGAAGTGATCGTGGCTCACATTGCGCGCGATGTGAAACATCCACGTTCTGAAGTCACCATCTCCGCGGAAGAGGTAACGATACTTCAGTATCCGCAAGAAAACATTCTGCACCAGGTCTTCGCTCAACTCTGCATCTTTATTCATGTGGTAGAAAAAACCGAACAAAGGTTTCTTATACCGCTCGAAGAGCAGGCTCATCTTGTCGAGATCGCCATCCCTGACTTTCAGCATCAGGGCGTTGTCTGTTAGTGCGTCCAATTCAGAAGGTGAAGTTTTCAAGAAGGGTAACTTAAGGATTACAATTTGGTTACACGGCTTCTGTAAAGTTTCTTAAAAATTCAGTGAGACCAAAGCTGGTGCCTGCCTCCTGTGCCTGATAAATGTTAATTCTACAGCATAAAACATCGTTGGTGCAGTACCGCTTTCCATATTTTTTTACTATCTTCTCTCGCCCATCCTATGAAAACAAACAGCATCATCACACTGCTGGTGAGTTCTGTTATACTTACCGGTGTCAGCGCTGCCATCACGCACTATGCAATTCGTGACAGTCGGAACCGTGTTGAGTGGGTTTTTCATACGTACGAAGTCATCGACCAGGCTGCTATACTCTTAAAGCGATTAAGAGATGTCGAATCCGATCAGCGCAGTTACCTTATTACCGGAGATTCGAGCTATTTCCTGAACTTGCAAAGAAGTCGCGTACAGTTATCGGAAACCGCTGATACGATCTCCATACTGGTAACCGATAACCCGCAGCAGGCAGCGTTGCTGAACACTAAACTTATACCCGCCATTATGCGCAAGCTATACCAGGTAGATGCTGCCATTAACCAGTATAATCTTTATGGAAGAGACAGTGCCTTTGCCCGTATAAAAGGAGGTATCGGAAAAGCACTGATGGATAGTATACAACTATATGAAGCCACGTTCAGCAACCGCGAGAAAGTATTGCTGGCCAACAGACTTAAAGAGGTAAACGTTACGCACAACCGCCAGATCGTTATACGCTATGGCAGTTTTATACTGATCGCTTTTGTTTCTGTACTCGCATTGTTCACCATTGTACAGAAGCAGGAACGGAACGATCACCTCATCAAAGAACTTAACCTTGTTAATACTTCGCTTGAAAAGAAAGTAGAACAACGCACCGTAGAACTTAAACGACAGACTGATGTAGCGGAAGAACTAAACCAAAAACTACAGGAGAATATGGAAGAGCTTGAGATGTTTTATGAGACACTGCAAGTGAAAAGCATCAAGACCGAAAGCGCCTTGCAGGAAATTGAAGATCTGTACAACAACGCGCCCTGTGGCTATCACTCACTTGCTTCTGACGGCACGATCATACGAATGAATCAAACGGAGCTGAAGTGGCTGGGCTATACTGTAGATGAAGTGCTGGGCAAGATGCATGTTACTTCCATCCTGCTGCCGGAAGAACATACTTCATACTATAATGATTTTGAAGCCTTCAAACGTGAAGGCTTCATTCATAACAAGGAACATACATTTTTGCGAAAAGACGGCAGCACATTTCCGGTGCTGCTGAATGCTACGGCTATCTATAACGAACTTGGTGAGTATACGATGAGCCGCGGCACTGTGATCGATATTACCGAGCGCAAAGCGTATGAACGTCAGCTGATGGAAGTAAACAAGAAGCTGACGCGTTTCAATACTGATAAAGATAATTTTCTGAATGTAGCAGCGCATGATCTGAAGAGCCCGGTGAATAATATACTCGGCCTTATCAGTCTCATCAATATGCAGAAAGGAAATATATCGCCCGAGCAAGGTGAATATATACTACACATTCAGCATCTCTGCAGCAACATGCAGAACCTGATCGGTAATTTGCTGGACATCGGTAAAATAGAAGGCGGCATTATGGTACTGACCCGCGAGCCGGTAAATGTAAGTGAGTTTATGAAGGAACACCTCGATGACTTCAAAGAGCATGCTGCCACCAAACATATATCGCTGATACTGGAAGATCATACACCGAATAGTTGTGTTATTACGGATCGCTCTGCCTTGCAGCGCATCTCCGAGAACCTAATATCCAATGCACTGAAGTTTTCTCCTCCGCATACGCGCGTCATCATTCGCCTTGAGCAAACCGACCACCATTTAAAAATGGAGATACAAGATCATGGCTTAGGTATACACCCGGATGAAATAAATTTACTCTTCCGGAAATTTCAAAAACTGAGCACACGACCTACCGGTGGCGAAGGATCATCGGGTCTCGGACTCTCCATCGTGAAGGAACTGGTGACGGCCCTGAACGGAAAGATCTATGTGAGCAGCGAGGTAAACAAAGGCACTACGTTTTCGGTAGAGCTGCCGCTTTCTGAGAGCGCATAAAAAAAGTATATACAGCAGCAGGCTATATATACTTTCATTTATACGAAATTAATTATCCGATATACTATGTATTGCGGATCGATGAGAGTTTGTTTCGCTCGTCCTGCAACTCGCGCGAGAGTTTGGTTTGTTTCTCCATCGCTCTGCGTTTATATTCTTCATACTCGTTGGTGAGCATGTTGATGGTAAGTTTCTTTTCCTGGAGAGTTTTAGTGAGCATTTTCATGCGACTGGCCAGCGTTACAATAACAAATGCCAGCGCTGCTACCAGGATGGTTACGATGGTAAGGAATGTACCCTTCTCGATGTCGATACCGAGTACCGATATGTGTGTGCTGTCGTGCAGGGTGGCTGCCATCGACTCTTCTTTCTTTTTCAGATTAGCCTCTACGCTGGCTACCTGGTTCTTCAACTGGTTGATATTTTTCTGCGCTTCGCGAATAGCAACGTCTTTGGCCATCAGCGAGTCGCGGGTAATCTTCCACACTCCATCCATCACGCTTTCCTTCACCACTTTATATTCTTTGAAGGACTGAGATTTTGCCTTCATAATACTATAGCGTTCACGCAACGTGTAATTTTCCGGTGGTGTCTGGATCGTCTGGTCTGCAGGTTCCTGAGCAAATGAAAATTGAAACGTCAATAAACATACCCACAGTGCAGCAAAGTTTTTCATCATCTTCATAAGCGGTCTTTGGTTGATAGTTTTACAAACTACGATATATCACTACGTTTTTACCACTTCGTTTATTTCAGCAGTGAATCTGTTCGATTAAAGCTTTATGTCAAGGGACGAAAGGTAACCATTCTTGTTCGGAAATTACGAAATTATGCAGAACGTTTCGACCATCCCTCTTCAATTCCCAAACCGAACAAAGCAAAATCATATTTTACCGGATCAACCGGGTCAAGGGCACGGAGGCGTGCCGTCAGTTCAAGCGCAGTCTGCCAGTCGGTTTGTTTTCGTTTAATCAACTTGAGCCTGCGGGCTACACGATCCACATGCAGGTCGCAGGGACAAACCAGTTGGGCAGGCTTTATCTTTTTCCAGATGCCGAAGTCTACACCTTTATCATCGTTACGCACCATCCACCGCAGGTACATTACAAGTCGCTTGCATGTTGACTTTCGCGCGGGCGATGGAATATGTTTGCGTGTACGGTGTGGAGCATGTTCCAGGCTGAAGAATATTTTCTGAAACTGATTCAACCCCTCCTCTACTGTCTCATGATCCGCCCCGGCATAAAAAGCATCTTCCAGCGAAGTGTGGTTCTGATAAAACCATTTCAACGCCTCTACAAAATATAACGTATCGGTTGCGTTAAAGGTGCGGTGTTTAAACATGAGCAACGGCTTGAGATCTTTTTCGCGATGCTGCAGTATAAAACGATGCGGGTCGTTATCCATCATCTCCATCAACTGCCTGCATTTATTGATGATGGTTTTGCGCTGTCCCCACGCGAGCACCGCTGCGAACAGACCGGCTATTTCTATATCCTGTTTCTTGCTGAACGCATGCGGAATAGAAACCGGATCGTTCTCAATAAAACCCGGCTGATTATACAGCACTACCTTTTCATCCAGAAAATCCTTCAGCTCGGCTATACTCAGTTTACTTCTTTTCAACGTCTTGAAATTTTTACCAAGAATACTAGATTTAAACCGAAACACATGAAGGTGATTTCAAAAGGTATAGTAGCTTTGTTAGCGTTGTAACGATTGCACATGAAAAAATTCTTCCGGTACCTCGGTATCAGCTTGCTGGTTATCATCATCCTGGCAGTCTCCTATATATTAATTTTCTTTCCACCAATCATGACAGGCATGGCTGCCAAAACCATGTGCTCGTGCGTGTATGTTACCGGCCGAACACCGGAGAGTGTAGTACGCGAAGAGTTCCAGGTATTCCCGGGGATGCCATCGCTGCCCTATACGGTAGATCGAGCCGATTCCTCTGTATCGGTATCGATGTTGTGGAAGACCAGTAAAGCTATATATCGCGAACGACTGGGATGCACGCTGATCGCAGAACAGGGCGAAGATATAGTGCGCAGCCAGCAAATCGTACGGCCTCCGCTATCGCCTATAAACCAGGACTCACTCGCCTGGCCGATGGGAAATATAATCCGGGACACAACATTCAGCGGAGTTAATTACCAAAAAGTAAAAGAGGTCGTTAACGCTGCCTTTACCGATGTTGATCCGGAGAACCCGATCTATACCCACGGTGTAGCAGTGGTATATAACGGACATATACTTGCCGAGCAATACGCTGAGGGATATAGCTATACCAGCCGCATGATGGGTTGGTCGATGACCAAGAGTATAACCAATGCGCTGGTGGGTATATTGGTGAAAGAAGGTAAACTGAAAATAGAAGAACCTGCACCTGTCCCCGAATGGAAAAATGACGAGCGCAGTAAAATTACCCTCAACAATTTACTCCAGGCCAGCAGCGGACTCGACTGGTCTGAATCATACTTCTCTCCTACCGGTTCGTTTCACCAGATGTTTATCAAGAGCGATGATAAAGCTGCGTTCGCTGCCTCTCAAAAACTGAAGCATGAACCGGGCAAACACTTTCAATATTCCAGCGGAACTACAAATATACTCTCGCGCATGATCCGGCAAACCGTTGGCGATCGTGATTACTACCAGTTTCCCTATAAAGAACTCTTTCATAAAATCGGTATGAACACTGCCATTATAGAGCCCGATGCATCGGGTACATTTGTAGCGAGTTCTTACTCCTTTGCATCGGCCCGCGACTGGGCGCGCTTCGGCATGCTATATCTGAATGATGGTATATGGAATGGCGAACGTATACTTCCCAAAGGCTGGGTGAAGTATTCAACAACACCAGCGCCTGCGGCACCACTCCGTCAATACGGAGCACAGATATGGTTGAATCTTGGAGCCGTTGATAATCCGTCATTAGTAGAATATCCGGGCTTACCCAACGAAGCTATAGTGTTCGATGGCTTCGAGCGGAACTTCGTAGTAATTATACCTTCGAAGAAACTTGTTATTGTACGCCTCGGTGTAACACACAATAAAAACTTTAGCCTGGCCAATTTGGTGAACGGAGTGATTGAAGCGCTTCCATGATTCGCCAACCGTATACCTCAATACTGAAAGCAAACAGTTGACGTTAGTATAATCTATTAAACAATTTGACCTATACCCACCCTCACTATGAAATATGTATTGATAACATCTCTCTCAATCGGGTTGATTGCCTGCACGCATCAACCAAAGGAACGGCCGGCCAAGTCCACAAATGAAGGCAACCAGATTCTTGAATCATTCTACAAGAAGACCAATGATACAATTGTATTTAAAAGAATTCTCACAGATGGAACAACTTCAAAAATTCAATCAGGCTATATATTTCTTGATGATGATGCTTTAACGCATCAAAACTTCAGCTCCGTTCAACAACTTCCCAATGCCGCTACTATTCTCGACTCGCTGCGAACTCAGTTTAAAGCCGATGGGTTCGCTGAAAGAATATTTAAAGACAGGGATGTGATGTTTATACAGATTATGCCAGACTCCACTATGAACGAAAACGATGTTTCGGGATTTATAAACTTACGACATGATATCGAAGAGAAAATTGACGAAAAACTTAAAACCAGCAACCTGGGTGAATGGTTTGCCGGTGACATGGGTGCCGGAGCGAATATGCTTTTCTTTGTTGACGATTGGAACGCGTCAATGGAAATAGTAATGGAAGTATTAAAAGAAGAAAAACTCCTGGATCGTGTACTGATTACAAAACGAATCGCGACAGCAAAAGATGAATGGAACTATGAAATTGTATACCCAACAGAATACCAGGGTATTTTTAATGAGATATAGTAAATATTAGATTTATAGGCATACCTCCATGAAAGCGTTTTTCATAAAATATAAAGGTCTTATACTCTCCTGGTTAATTTTGGTCAGTATATTATTCATCTTCGTTCCAGGACAAAAGGCAAATTACCTGCAAGCCGACATCGCCAGTTTTGAAGATAAATATTTCGTACCCGTTTTATTTTGGCTGTGGACTGTTATTAGTATAGTCACGCTTGTTCTTGTAATCATAAATACAAAATCTATTAAAGACTCAGTAGCGTTTGTATGTATTTCCTTCATAATTGCGTTTTCTTTGTTAATCTTCAAAGACGTACTGCTTAGTGGAGCTTTGTTCGTTAACAAACTATACAAAAGGGACACCGCACAAAAAGTATATAAAGTCGTTGACATCGTTGGAGAAAAACAAGGCGAAATCAATCTTTTACTCATCGATGTAGCAAACCAAACGGTGGCTTATGACGAAAAATTAAAAAGAGAACTATATCACTCTGAACTTAAGCGGAATGATACCGTAAGACTCCCGGTTAATATTGGAATTTTAGGGATAGCATTTCCAAATGAATGAAGGCAGAAGATGATTGGGATCAGGGAATAATCAAACGCGCATTCAGAGTTGCAGATTATTTCTCCATAAAAATTCACATTACTATAACATCGAAATGCTAAACCTTCAAAAGATTACACGAATTCATTTCTACCTGCTCGGAATATTACTTTTCAATTTGGCGTTTAGAGGAATAACGGGACTTGGACTTAATTATACCCTGATAGTTTTAATGAAGGGTATTCTTTACCTGACAGGTATTTTTCTGTTTTTTAAAAATCTGAGACCTTTCAAGATGATTGCCTCATACTTTTCGCTCTACGTTTTGACGCCAATCATTGTAGTTATATTTTACTTTGTAGGCGGTATATTTCTGGGACTTTTGTCTTCGATGGCCTTAGCACCAATTATGCCCATTGAATCTGAATACAATGACGGTAATGTAAAGATTTATTCTGAATTCAATGGTTTTCTCGGACCATGCTGTCGCTACTACGCTTTACAAAACAGACTATATCTATTCGAACAGACCAAGGGGAATATACATATAGGCAAAAGAATTAATTTTAAAGAAGCCAAGATTACATTGGAGCGTGATTCCGTGTTTATTCATACCGACACAGTTTACAGAGTAAAACTGAACTAATCTGATCACATTATTTTTTATCATCAGAAATTCAATCCACACTATACTTTATCCCCACAATCTTCCTCACACGATCAAGTGTCTCCATCAACTCCAACGTATCCTGATGTGCCATCACGGGGCTTTCGGTTAATCCTTTGCGAAGACACTCGCCTACGTGGCGCGCTTCGAATTGATAGCCGTAGCCTTCTTCACGATATACTTCTACAGGCGTTGGTGCATCTTTACCCATGGCTATCTCCACTATACCGATAGCATTATGAAAACGGTTCTTCATCAGTATACGTCCCTCTGTTCCGGCAATCACGGCCTCCACCGGTGTATGCGCCTGTATCGTTGATGATAAGGCTGCTATAGCACCGTTTGAAAATTTCATCAACATGCCGCACTGTTCATCTACACCGGTTACGCCTGGGGTGATGGTGGCTTGTATATCTACCGGTTTACCTAAGAGTGACTGCGCAAGGAACACCGGATATATACCGATGTCCAATAGCGAACCTCCCCCCAGAGCAGGATCGATCAAACGTTGTGGCATGGGTTCACCCGGATTAAATCCAAAGTCAGCTTGTATCCAGCGGATCGGTCCGAGTACACCAGACTGTATAATTTCTGTCACCTTTTTATACTGTGGTAGAAATTTAGTCCAGAATGCTTCCATGATAAAGACCTTTTGCTTTCGTGCGAGGTCGATCATCTCCGCAGCCTGTTTACTGTTCAGCGCAAATGCTTTTTCACACAACACGGCTTTACCATGTTTCAGGCAGAGCAATGCATGCTCGTGATGCATACCGTGTGGTGTAGCGATATAGATCACATCTACTTCACTATCGTTTACCAGGGCTTCGTATGTTGTATGGAAACGCGCTGCCTTATATTGCTCTGCAAACGCAGAAGCTTTCGCTTCATCGCGCGAAGCTACCGCGGCAAGTGTAGCATCTTCAATCAGCTTCAGATCATTGGCAAATTTGTTGGCGATCTTTCCGCAGCCCAGAATTCCCCACCGGATTATTTGAGACATATATTTACCCTGTAAATTTGTTGTTCGTGGTAAATTAAGAATATTGACGCATGGCAAAAAGCGGTACGCATTTTCACTTCAAACAATTCTCGATAGCGCATGATCGATGCACGATGAAAGTGGGCACCGATGGTGTTCTGCTCGGAGCCTGGGCATCCATAGACAATGCCAAAGCCATTCTCGACATTGGCACTGGCTCGGGTGTTATTGCGTTGATGCTCGCACAACGTACACCTGCTGACGCGCTTATCCATGCCGTTGAACTCGAGCAAAGTGATGCACAGCAGGCCCAGGAAAATGTAGCGCACTCACCGTGGCCCGATAAGGTAAAGATATTCCCTTCGGCCATTCAGCAATTTGCCGGTGAATCCCTATACGATCTTATTGTCTCAAACCCGCCTTACTTCATCAACAGCCAGGAACCTCCGGATAAAAGAAGACTGCAAACCCGTCATACGGTGATGTTGAGCTTTGCAGAATTACTCAGTGCCGTTACGCGCCTGCTTAAACCCGAGGGTACGTTCCAAGTTATACTTCCCTATACCGAAGGACTCCAGTTCATCGACTTGGCATCGCAACATAATTTATATTGCAGTCGCCAGTGGAGTTTCCGCACACGCGCCACGAAACCTGTTGAACGCTTGCTGCTGGCGTTTGCCCGTATACCGGCCGGAAACCGCGATACGGGCGAAGTTCTGCTATACAGCCACAATACCGTATGGGATGATTCATACACAAACCTGACGCGTGATTTTTACCTGAATATGTAGCCGGCACAAGGCCCGATTTTTTTTTCTTTATCTTACCATACTGTTTCAACGTTTAAGACAAAACAGTATCCGTTTTCATTTATATACGTACTATAGAAGACCCTCTATGAGAAGTATACATCTTTTACTGGCCCTGCTGGTATTGCCGGCAGTTGCTGTGGCACAAACCGTGTGGACAATCGACAAACCTCACACGCGCATTGGCTTTAGCGTGGCGCACATGGTTGTTTCTGAAACCGAAGGAAATTTTACGGACTTTGATGGAAAGGTAACGACCAAGGCTGCCGACTTTAACGGAGCCAACGTAGAGTTTACCGCGCGCACTGCATCGGTTTATACCGGCGATGAAAAACGCGACATGCACTTACGAGGCGATGAGTTCTTTGACGCTGAAAAATTTCCGGAGATGAAATTCAAAGGCGATCTCGTGAAAGAGGGAACGCGTTATATACTGAAGGGCAACCTTACGCTGCGCGATGTTACGCAGCCGGTAACATTCCAGGTAGTATATGGAGGAACAGTAAAAG
>CAMLLI010000042.1 GCA_946480685.1 uncultured Flammeovirgaceae bacterium
ATATGTTGTATCCGTAGCGAATGAATGCAAGGAACTCTTGTTTCTATGCAAGAGAATGGTACACAGTGAACCCGAAATCATAACGGTAAATATCCTCCCGACACACACCGAGAAATTTTCATTTACCAAAGCGCAGGAGCAGCAAGCTAACGTTGCATATAGTTCGCCACTTGAGTATTTATATGAACCCAACGCTTCTGTGCTTAAAGCCGGTGCTTTTAAAATTATAGCGTCATCGTACGGATTGTCCAAAATCGATGTAAGCACGCATCTATATACCAGCGCGGAATATAGATCAGATTTCCCAGGACGAATTTTTCGGGTAGAGGCACTTATTAAGAGCGATTCGAAAGTTATTCAAACATACTTCCCGAACGGTAAAGCGAATGTCATGACACGAAACTATCCGCTATCAGCAGAAGAGCTCAAGAAGAAAGTGAAGTTGAAAGATGGTGGCGATAAATTTTTGATTGGCTTCTCAGGTCCGAAGGAGAAATATCTGGCGGTGGCCACCCGTGTGATTATATAGAGCGGCAAATTTATTTCTCATGAGACATGCCTCAGTTTTCTTTAATACTTTTGCAGGCAATTATTGATCTATGACTATTACGGGCGACATCATTCTGAAGAAAGGTAAGGAGTATTCCATCGAGCGTTTCCACCCGTGGATATTTTCCGGTGCCATTCAAAAAATGCAAGGCAATCTTACCGATGGATGCTGGGTAAAAGTATTCAGCTATAAAAACGAAGTGCTCGGCTATGGTCATTATCAGAATGGAAGTATCGCAGTAAGAATGGTGAGCTTCGACAAGCAGGCACCTGATGAAAATTTCTGGATAGACAAACTGTCCAATGCATTGAAAGTGCGTAGTAATTCCGGACTTCCAACCGTATCTACCAATGCATTCAGGCTGGTGCACGGAGAGGGTGATGGTTTACCGGGCCTTATCATTGATGTATACGATGGTGTGGCTGTAGTGCAGGCCCATGATGCCGGCATGCACCTCGATCGAAATGAAATCGCACTGGCGCTGCAAACAGTGTTGGGTAAAGAACTGAAGGCTGTATACTATAAAAGTCATGGAACATTGCCCGGTAAACTACGAGATGCACAGCAGGATGAGTATCTCTTTGGACAAGGTATAGCAACTCATGTTGTTGTTGAAAATGACAACAAGTTTCTGATCGATTGGGAAGAAGGACAGAAGACCGGATTTTTTCTTGATCAACGTGAGAACAGAAAATTACTTGGTGATTTTTCAAAAGGTAAAAAAGTGTTGAATACGTTCTGCTATACCGGAGGGTTCTCGGTATATGCGCTGCATGCAGGAGCCGAACTCGTTCATTCGGTGGATGCCTCCGAAAAAGCTATAGCATTGACACGAAAAAATCTCGAACTCAACGGATATGATGCCACTGCACACACATGCTTCGCTGTAGATACATTTGACTTTCTGAAAGACAAACAGGATCAGTATGATGTCATTGTGTTAGATCCACCTGCGTTTGCGAAACATCGTGATGCACGCCATCAGGCAGTGAAAGGATATCAGCGTCTCAATACAGAGGCTATGAAAAAAATAAAGCCGGGCGGTATAATTTTTACTTTCTCGTGTTCGCAAGTAGTAGACCGGCAGTTGTTTTACGATACGGTGGTATCCGCTGCTATACAGGCCGGGCGACAGATAAAAGTATTGCATCACCTTTCACAACCCGCAGATCACCCGGTATCTATATTTCATCCAGAAGGAGAATATCTGAAGGGCCTCGTGCTATATGTAGAGTAAATCTCATTTGAAGTGCCACTCTTTTACGGTGCGGTGAGAAAGCAGCTGCCAGTTCTTATTACGCAAAGCAAATACGCGAACGTACCGTATACCATAACGCACCAGCTTATCAGCATCGCTTCGTGTAATGGCAAGACTGCCCGTTACAATGGCAACATTATCATGAAGCTCAACGAGCGTGGAATCATGCACACGTGAAGTAAACTTCTTCGAAGGATTTTCAACGTCCTTTATCCAACTGCTTTTCCCTTCTACATATCCTGTACCATGCGTGAATACAAAGTCATCTGCATATAGCTGTTTGAGTTTGTCTGCATCTTTTTTTACAACCGCTTCATCAATGCTCCGGTTAATGTTATCGACAGTTTTTTGTACTTCAGTAGTTTGTGTGTAAGCAGATATATACCCAATCGTGCACGCAATCAGGACGAGGTACTTTACGAGTTTCTTCATAGTGTCTACTGCTGGATAAATTAACGTAATGTGGCTGTTGTCCAAGATAGAAAATGATTGCGTTATTTACAGGTATATCTTTTTAGCTGGATAAAAGGCAGGATGGTTGTAATCAGAGAGGGAAGCTTCTCTACACCCTGCAGGTTCGTCTTCACACTTCTTTTTGTAAGACAAGAAAAGCTATGGCGACCCGTGATAAGCGGTACTATAAGGACGTTTAACGGGTTGAATTCCTGGCAATAAACGTTGGTATGTTTGGTCTAATTAGGATAACTTTGGACCCTTAAATAAAAAAACAATATGTACTCAATCCTGTTACAAGCGCAGCAACAAAGCAATCCTTATTTTCAGTTTATTTTCTTCGGAGCGATCATCGTAGTATTCTATTTCTTTATGATCCGCCCGCAACAGAAAAAAGCTAAAGATCAGAAGAAGTTCATAGATGAAATTAAACGCGGTGATGCAGTTGTTACCATCGGTGGTGCACATGGTACTGTGGCCGAACTGGAAGGCGATACGTTTATTCTGGAAGTAGAGAAAGGCGGTCGTATCCGTTTCAACAAGTCTGCTATCTCTTTGGAAGCAACGAAAGCAATAGCAAACAAAAAATAACGTACGCGTGCTACATCACGCCCCAACGTACACACAAAAAACGTGATAACGTACACACCTAAATTTATTCAGCTTGTTACGTTTAGATAGAAAAAACTGGAAGGCCGTTGTACTGTGTTTGTTCGCAGCTACGGTCTTTTGGTTTTTTAACGCGTTGAATAAAAACTATACTACCAACATTACCTTTCCCGTTAAGTTTGATTACGATCACGAGAATTATATACCCATCCATCCGCTGCCGCAGATCGTGCGCATCAATGTAACTGGTATAGGGTGGGACTTGTTCCGAAGAAGTCTCGGGTTAAAAATTCCTCCGTTAGTCATTCCGTTAGAGCGACCGGTAGAAGTAAAAAAGATTGTAGGTAGCACCTTGCCTCCGTTGTTTGCCAACCAGCTTGAGCGCCTTCAGATCAATTTTGTTTTAACGGACACACTACATATAGCGATAGAACCAAAAGGGAAGAGATGGATAAGCCTTGCTGTTGATACGCCATCTATACTCTTCAAGAGCGGGTATATCATGACCAGTAAACCAACCATTACACCGGATAGTATTTTTATTGAAGGCCCGTGGAAATTGGTAAAGAGTATTTCGGAGCCGTTGTATTTAAAACTTCCGCAGCGCAACATCGATGAAAATTTTCACAACGAAGTTGAAGTACAATTTGTAAACAGTGAATTGATTCGTAGAAATCCGCCTACAGTACATGTGAATTTCGAAGTAGACTTGTTGCGGCAAATAACAGATTCCATTCAGGTTGAACTCATCAATCTTCCGAAGGGCGCGAGGCCTTCGCTTGGGTTTCGCAGGTTGCCCTGCACGTTTGCTATACCGCAGCGTGCTATGAACAGCTATAATCGCGACTCATTGAAAGCAGTTGTAGACCTGCAAAATTTCTCACGCGGTGTCAAGCGGGTACAACCTGTTTTACAGGGGTTGCCTCCATACGCTAAGGTGATCAAGATAGATTCCCTATACATTAAATTTTAAAGTGTGAGTAATCCTCTTCAAATTGGTATTACCGGCGGAATCGGTTCGGGTAAAACACTCGTCTCAAAAATTTTCGCGTGCCTCGGTATTCCTGTATATGATGCAGACAGCCATGCGAAAGAATTAATGACCACCGATGGAATTCTGGTATCACAGATAAAGAAAGAATTCGGTGATTTGTCGTACCTAAGCGATGGAACCCTGAACCGGAAATACCTGAGCGAAGTAGTATTTAATAAGCAGGACAGACTGGATGTGCTGAATAAACTGGTACATCCCCGCGTAGGTGAAAATTATACCCAGTGGGTAAAGCGTCACAACAATAAAGCGTATGTACTGAAAGAAGCAGCGCTTTTGTTTGAGGCAGGCTCTTATAAGACGCTGGATAAAATTATAGTGGTTCATGCTCCGGAAGAGGTACGCATTAAAAGGGTTATGCATCGCGATGGAAGGGCTGAACAGCAGGTGCGCGAAATAATACGAAAGCAGATGTCTGAGGAAGAAAAACTGAAACGTGCAGACTTCATAATTCACAACGATGAGTCTTCCCTGATTATCCCACAAGTGCTCGCGCTGCACAACCGTCTTCGAATGCCTATAGCCTGATTGGTGCCCTTATTCCTTCCTGAACCAGATCAGTATCGAGCGTGTTAATTTAAAAAGCTATCGAACTTAATTGTATAATGTCAAGATTTAGTATTCTATTGTTTGCTTTTGCGTTGGTGCTTGGTGCATCCTGTAAATCAAAGAAAGATAATCAGGCAGCAGCAGGTCGCCCACGTATGCAAGGACCCGTAACAGCGGATGCATTTCGTGTAGCGCGAAGCTCCATTAGCGAAAATATAGAAGTGCCCGGTTCACTGCTTCCTTTCGAAGAAACGCAACTTCGCGCGGAAGTAGGAGGACGTGTTGTTGCACTGAATATAAATGAAGGTGCACTTGTACAAAAGGGAACGTTGCTGGTAAAACTCTTTGATAAAGACCTGCAGGCACAACTTAAAAAATTACAGGTACAACTCCAGATCAAAGTAAAAACAGAAGAACGTAACCGCGAGCTGGTAAAGATTAATGGTATCAGTCAGCAGGATTACGATCTTGCAGCACTCGATGTTGAAAACCTGAAAGCAGATATAGAGTCAACCGAGATTGCTATATCGAAAACAGAAATACGTGCGCCCTATACCGGCAGAGTCGGTCTGCGTAACATCAGCTTGGGCTCCTATATATCGCCTACAGATGTGGTGACTACAATTCGGCAGGTAGATCAACTGAAGCTTGAATTTTCAGTTCCTGAAAAATATGCGAAGGAACTGCAGAAAGGATATAAAGTAAGTTTCAAAGTAGACGGAGGAGGCCAGCCACACAAAGCAACTATTCTGGCAACTGAAAGCAGTGTTGATCAGAATACACGAACACTAAAAATACGTGCTGTTGTAAATGAAAAACATCCTGAGCTGGTGCCCGGTATATTTGCAAAAGTAAATCTGCAACTAGGTCAGGATAACCAGGCATTGCTTGTGCCAACCGAGGCAGTTATACCTACCGCCCGCGATAAGCAGGTTATACTTGTTCGAAATGACAGCGTGATGTTTACCAGTGTGCAGACTGGTATACGTGATTCAGCCTATATACAGATCCTTACCGGACTCAAGCCTGGCGATACCGTAATAACCTCCGGGTTAATGGCTATACGGCCAACTTCCAAAGTAAAAATAACAAAGGTGAACACCCTCTAAGGAAAACACTATGAACATTTCTGAAGTAAGCTTACGAAGACCGGTACTCGCATTTGTGATGAACATCATCCTGGTGCTGTTCGGAATTATAGGCTTTAACTTTTTAGGTATACGCGACTACCCGGCTATAGATCCTCCGGTGGTAAACGTACGTACTACCTATTCAGGTGCGAACGCAGATATCATTGAGTCGCAGATAACAGAGCCGCTTGAAAAATCAATCAACGGTATAGCAGGTATCAAGAATATAATATCCTCTTCCAGTGTTGGTACCAGTAACATCAATATCGAATTTGAGCTGGGTATAGATCTGGAAGCTGCTACAAATGATGTGCGCGATAAAGTATCGCAGGCTATACGGTCATTACCTCAAGATCTTCCGAACCCTCCGGTAGTTGCAAAGGCAGATGCAAACTCCGATGCTATTATCTCGATGACGGTGCAAAGCACGACAAAGAATTCGCTGCAATTAACCGAGTATGCCAACAACGTATTGGTGGAACGCCTGCAAACCATTCCCGGTGTAAGTAGTATACAGATATGGGGAGAGAAACGTTACGCCATGCGCATCTGGCTTGACCCTGCCAAACTCAGTGCCTATAGCTTAACACCTCTCGATGTACAGACCGCGCTCAATAAAGAAAACGTTGAATTGCCTTCCGGTAAAATTGCCGGTAATGCAACTGAACTTACCGTAAGAACCTTTGGTAAATTATATACTGAAGAAGATTTTGAGAGAGTAATTATCAAGTCAACAGCGCAGGGAGATATACGCCTGCGCGATATAGGACAAGCCTTGCTCGGACCTGAGAACGAAGAATCTATACTGCGTGAAAGTAATATACCGATGGTAGGGCTTGCCATCGTTCCACTGCCCGGTTCTAACTATGTAGAAATATCGGATGAGTTCTATAAGCGACTGGAGCAGATCAAGAAAGAAGTTCCGGAAGATATATCGCTGGATATAGCGATGGATCAGACGGTGTTCATCAAACGTTCCATCGAAGAAGTAGAGGAAACTTTGATCATTTCGTTCTTACTTGTTGTATTGATCATCTACCTGTTCTTCCGCGATTTCATTATCGCTATACGTCCGTTGATAGATATACCAGTATCCCTCGTGGCTACATTTTTCATTATGTATCTCTGTGGGTTCTCGATAAACGTGCTCACCATGCTTGGTATAGTACTCGCTACAGGCCTTGTGGTAGATGATGGTATCGTAGTTACCGAAAATATATACAAGAAGCTGGAACAGGGTATGAATAAATACCAGGCTGCACGCGAAGGGTCAAAAGAGATTTTCTTTGCTGTAATCTCCACGTCCATTACACTCGCGGTGGTGTTCCTGCCTATATTATTCCTGCAGGGATTTGTTGGTCGTTTGTTCCGTGAGTTCGGAATTGTGGTGGCATCTGCTGTACTCGTATCATGCTTCGTATCGCTTACGCTTACACCGGTGCTGAGCGTAAAGCTTACCCGCAGCAAGCATGAACACTCGTGGTTCTATCGTGTAACCGAACCATTTTTCAGAGGTATGGAAGATGGATACAGGCGTTTACTCGAGAGCTTTATGCGCATACGCTGGATCTCGTTCCTGATCATTGTACTGTGCGTTGCATCAGCCTGGTTTATCGGTACCAATATGCAATCAGAGCTGGCTCCAATGGAAGATCGTAACCAGTTCCGTTTACAATTGACTGCTGTTGAAGGAACTTCATACGACTATATGGATCGCTATGTGCAGGACCTGGTAGGATTTGTGCAAGACTCGATACCGGAATATAAAACTGCGCTCTCGGTTACCGCTCCTGGCTTTACCGGTGGTGGAGCAGTTAACACGGGCTTTGTTCGGGTAACATTGTCTGATCCACAAGACAGAGATCGATCGCAGCAGGATATAGTGGATATGGTGAATCGAAACCTATCGCGTTTCCCGGAAGGTAAAGCATTTGCTATACAGGAGCAGACTATATCGGTGAACAGAAGAGGTGGTTTGCCGGTGCAGTTTGTAATTCAGAATAACAACCTTGAAAAACTTCGTGCGGTTATACCTGAATTTTTAGAAGAGGCCAATAGCAATCCTGTGCTTCAGGGTGTAGATATAGATCTTAAATTTAATAAGCCGGAGCTGCGTGTGGAGATCAATCGTCTCAAGGCAGCACAGCTCGGTATCAGTGTACAAGATATAGCGCAGACATTACAGCTTGCATATAGTAATCTTCGCTTTGGATATTTTACCAAGGAAGGAAAACAATACCAGGTAATGGGACAGGTAACGCGTATTGACCGCGATGATCCGGATGACTTGAAAAATCTGTATGTACGTACAGGCACTGGTCAGCTGATCTCATTGGACAACGTGGTATCAGTACAGGAGTCAACTACGCCACCATCCCTATATCACTTCAACCGCTATAAATCGGCAACTATATCTGCAGGCCTTGCACCCGGTAAAACGGTTGGTGATGGTATAAAAGTAATGCAGGAAATTTCAGACAAGCTACTGGATGAAACATTCACGACATCACTTACCGGTACCTCGCGTGATTATGCTGAAAGTTCAAGTAATACGTCTTTTGCGTTCCTGCTTGCTTGCGTGTTGATATACCTGATTCTTGCTGCACAGTTCGAAAGCTTTGTTGATCCGTTAACGATTATGTTTACGGTGCCGCTCGCGATCAGCGGTGCATTTATATCACTCTATATTTTCGGGCAGACGATTAATATATTCTCGCAGATCGGCATGATCATGCTTATCGGTCTTGTTACCAAAAACGGTATCCTCATTGTTGAGTTCGCCAACCAGAAACGTGAAGAAGGTCTTTCGAAAATGGAAGCTGTACTCGAAGCATCACGCCTGCGTCTTCGTCCTATACTTATGACGAGCCTTGCCATGGCGCTGGGCTCTTTACCATTGGCACTTTCATTAGGCGCAGCGTCAACAAGTCGTCAGCCGCTGGGTATTGTTATCGTAGGTGGAATTATGTTCTCGCTGATCTTAACCTTGTTTGTAATTCCGGCTATCTATTCGTTCCTGTCACTTAAAAGAAAACACATAGAGTTTGGTGACGAGGCATCTGCTCCTCAGCCACAAAAAGAATTAGTATATGAAGATTAGACTTTCAGTAATACTCCTTGCTATATCTTTTTTTCAATTTCAGAATACAGCGTATGCGCAGGAACAGATATCACTAGAACAGGTAATTGCACTCGCACTTGAAAAAAATTACGATGTACGGTTATCCAAAAACACATCCGAGGCTTACGCTACTGATCAAGGGTATGCATGGGCTGCCTTTGCACCGCAGGTAAATGGTACAGCTGCCATTACACGCAATAATAATAACCAGGAACTTCGCTTCGAAGACGCCACTCGTAATAACAGCGGTAAGGCAGTGTCTAACAACACTAACGCTTCGGTACAACTCAATTGGACTTTGTTTGATGGAACGAAGATGTTTGCTACGGTTGAGCGCATCCGCTATATAAATGCACAAGGTGAACTGCTGGTGAAAGATCAGATGGTTACAACCATCGCTAATGTAATCAACAATTACTATGATATCGTGCGCCAGAAGCAACAGCTCAAAGCTACTCAAGAGCAAATGGCAGTAAGCGAAGAACGTGTAAAACTTGCCGAGCGAAAATTACAGGTAGGGACTGGAGGTAAACCGGAACTGCTTCAGGCAAAAGTTGACTTCAATGCGCAGCGGACGCTTACCATTCAGCAGGAGTCGCTCATCGTTCAGTTAAAAGAGCAACTGAATGCACTGGTTGACTCACAGCTTCCATTACCCTACGATGTAGCCGATACAATCATCATTAACCTGGATCTGAAACAGGAAGAGCTCGCATCTAATCTTGAAGCAACTAATTATAGTCTTCGTGCTTCCTCTATGAGCAGAGATATAGCGCGACTCTCTTTGCATGAACGCAAGGCAGAACTATTTCCCGTACTGAGTTTTAACGCAGCCTATAATTACTCCAAGACTGATAACATTAAACTGATCAACCCGTTCTCGGCATTATATAGCCAGTCAGACGGGTATAACTATGGGTTGACACTGACGGTACCGATACTGAATGGATTTAACACCAGGCGATTAATCAAGCAGGCAGATTTGAATTATACCCGGCAGCAGTTATTTTATGATCAGCTCAAGACAAACGTGAATGCCAATTTAAAAAACGCGTATGTTGACTACGATAATGCCAAACGAATATTGCTGATCGAAGAGGAAACCATACTCCTGGCTAAAGAAAATGTTTACATCGCGCTCGAAGGCTTTAAAAGAGGTATCACCACCTTTATAGAATTGCGTACTGCACAGCAAAGTCTTGCCGATGCCTATAACCGTTTGATCAACGCCCGGTACCTCGCCAAGGTTGCTGAAACCGAATTGCTACGGCTGAACGGTGGCCTGTTGAAGTAACAACATCTTTATAATGAAGTATACGAAGCCTGCTGCATGCGGGCTTTTTTGTTATCGATACTTCACAGTGATATAGTATATTTAACAAACAGCATAACGCGTATTATAATATGATTGATCAGATCAAAGAAGCGACAGACTATATCCGGAAGCAAGGAGTAACGCAGCCTGAGGTTGGTGTAATTCTCGGTACAGGTCTCGGTAATCTTTTTGTAAAAGAGATTCAGGATCCTGTAGTAATCGAGTATCATACTATACCGCACTTTCCCGTGTCAACGGTAGAGTCGCATAAGGGTAAACTTATCTATGGATTGCTGAACGGCAAATATATACTGGCCATGCAAGGCCGTTTCCATTACTACGAAGGCTATAGCATGCAGCAGATTACCTTTCCGGTGCGTGTGATGAAATCAGTGGGAATAAAATATCTGTTATTGTCCAATGCAGCGGGCAACATGAATCTGAGCTGGAAGAAAGGCGAGCTGATGCTGCTGGATGATCATATAAATTTTCAACCTGATAATCCGTTACGAGGTATAAATAACGACTTGCTGGGACCTCGCTTCCCGGACATGAGCCAGCCGTACTCTACCCACCTCAATAGCCTGCTGACAACGATTGCCCGCGAGCAAGGTATAAAGCTGCATACAGGTGTATATGTAAGTGTAACGGGACCTAACCTGGAAACCCGAGCAGAGTATCGTTTCCTACGCAACATGGGTGCCGATGCTGTGGGCATGAGTACCGTGCCTGAAGTTATTGTAGCAAACCATATGGGCTTGCCCTGCTGCGCTATATCTGTGCTCACAGATGATTGTGATCCGGATAACCTGAAGCCGGTTAATATAGCGCAGATCATTGCTGTAGCCGGCAAGTCAGAGCCGGTATTGACCAGACTATATAAAGAGTTGATCGGCCGGATTTAAAACAAATAAAAAATCCCGAGGGTAGCCCGGGATTTTTAATATTATCTAGTAAAAGTGTTATGCCGTTGCTGCTGATGATTCTTCAAATTTCTGAGACATTCTTAACGTAACAGTTTTCTTGGCCTTGTATCCACAATAGCCACACTGGAAATGCTTCAACAGTTCGCCTTCTTCAGTAGCGGAAGGATTTTTCAGAATCTCTTCGCGTACAACTTTAAAGGTTTGGTAGTTGCACTCAGGGCATTGCAATGCATGTAAGTGACCAGAGTAACGTTCAATTTTAACGTATCCGGTTTCTTCATCTTTCCATACATCGTAGTCAATAGAGAATACATTTTCTTCTGCCTGCATACCTTCATCCAGGTAAGCATCTTCTTCATCTTCACTCAGAAGCTTCATAGCCTTACCGGTTTTCGGAGAAACACGTGGCTTGTAGCGAAGTACTTTCAAACGTTTTTCGATAAAGAAAGGATAGTAAAACTTCAAGAGGTTCTGAATGATCAGTGCTACAATTAACCCCATGGCAAATGTTGTGAACACGCGCACGAAAATCCAAAGTGCATTAAGTTCTACGATGTTTGCATTTGCGTAAAAGCAGCAACCGATTACCAGAATAACAGAAGCGATCCATAATGTCTTAATCTCGCTCCGGTTAATGTAATCATATTTGGTTTTGGCATCATTCATTGTTGCTAGTCTCACTACATGATACAAAGCAATCAGAATGGCAATTGCCCAGGCAGCAAACGCTATGTTCTTTGCCATCGAATTCCAAGCGTCATACTGGTGTGGATCTACTATCTCTTCCATGGTTACAGGTTGGTTATTAATATTCCTATTAGCAAATATAGAATCCTGATTTTATTAAACCTAACACGCGGGCGCGAGTGCACCGAAAACATATACAATTTAATATTGTTTTAGTCAAATTACTAACGGTAATGTAACAAAC
>CAMLLI010000043.1 GCA_946480685.1 uncultured Flammeovirgaceae bacterium
GAAAATCACTACTATAACTAGTGCTAAGTATAAATAGTGATTTAAATCTAAAGGTTAATCTGCGATTTCTGCGGGCAATAAAAAACGCGTTATATAATGCTTAATCGTGGTATAGATAAAATCATCTTTTTTATCATTCTTTGTCCTGTTATTAAGTATACCGTTGTATGACAGAGAATGATATATCTTACAAGATAAGAGGCTCTATTTTTAAAGTACACCGCGCACTCGGTCCCGGATTACTGGAGTCTGTATATGAAGCAGCCCTCGCCCATGAGTTAATTCAAGCTGGCCTGCATATAAAAACACAGGTAGCCATTCCTGTACAGTATGATGATGTAAAGCTCGATATTGGGTTTCGCCTGGATATACTCGTAAATAATTTAGTTATTATCGAGATTAAATCAATAGAGGAATTTAGTAGTGTACACCATAAACAATTGCTGACTTATATGAAGCTCGCAAACATAAAGCTCGGGTTGCTTGTTAATTTCAATACAGATTCCATAGATAAAGGTATAATTCGCAAAGTTAATGGCCTTCTGTGACGGAATTCTGACCACTCATTAAAATATACATGGATATATAGTTTCTCCTTTGTACTTTCATCATTAAACCTGAACCGATGAAAAAAGTACTAATAGCCTTTCTGTTGGCCATCCCCTTTGTATTACCAGCACAGAAGAAAAAGAAATCCGATGAACCTGCTTCACAGGCTGCTTCAGCCATTGAAGAAAAGGTGAATGGTTTGAAAAAGTATCCCGGCTATATCGAGTTTTACTACGATGAAGACCAGGATAAACTATGGCTGCTCATCGATAAATTTAAAACCGAACTGCTATATATAGAGTCGCTCACAGCCGGTGTAGGCTCCAACGATATAGGACTTGATCGAAATCAACATGGTCGCGAACGCGTAGTATACTTTGAAAGACGAGGACCAAAAGTATTTCTGGTTGAGCCTAATAATTTTTATCGCGCCAACAGCACAAGTGCAGCGGAACGCAGAGCAGTAAAAGAATCATTTGCAGAATCTGTACTCTGGGCATTTACCGTGACAGCCGAAGACAACGGAAAAGTTTTAGTGGATGCCACCGACTTCTTCGTGCAAGATGCACACGATGTAGCCGGTACACTCCGCGCTACACAGCAAGGTGGCTATGGTCTGGATAAATCGCGGAGTGCTTTTTACCCGGAACGTATTCGTAATTTCCCATCTAACTCCGAGTTTGAAGTAACACTAACCTTTACTGGTCAGCCCGGCGGTAACTATATACGCAGTGTTACCCCAACGCCTGCGAACGTTACCATACGCGAGCATTTTTCATTTGTTCAGTTACCAGACAATAATTACAAGCCGCGCAAGTTTGATCCGCGTGCCGGCTACTTCAATACTTCATATTATGACTACGCTACACCAATCAGCGAACCTATTGAGAAGCGATTTATCAACCGGCACAGATTGGAGAAGAAAGATCCATCGGCATCGGTAAGTGAACCGGTTAAACCGATTATATACTATATGGATCCCGGGGCACCGGAACCTATACGCTCAGCATTGATGGATGGTGCCAAATGGTGGAACCAGGCGTTTGAAGCAGCAGGGTATAAAAATGCATTTATAGTGGAATTACTTCCTGAAGATGCAGACCCGATGGATGTTCGCTACAATGTTATCAACTGGGTACACCGTGCAACACGCGGCTGGTCGTATGGCGCATCCGTTACTGATCCTCGCACCGGTGAAATTATAAAAGGACATGTTACTCTCGGATCACTGCGTGTGCGTCAGGACTTTTTAATTGCTGAAGGGTTGCTCGCGCCTTATGAAGAAGGTAAGCCGGTTAGTAAAGCCATGGAAGAGATGGCACTTGCACGTCTTCAACAACTGGCAGCGCATGAGATCGGGCATACACTGGGCTTGGCGCATGCCTATACATCAAGTACAGAAAATCTCGCTTCGGTAATGGACTATCCTCATCCTATAGCAAAAGTTGTAAACGGGAAAATTGATTTGTCGAACGCATACGATGATAAGATTGGAGCATTTGATAAAGTATCAATCACCTATGGCTACCAGGATTTCCCGGAAGGTGTTGATGAAGACAAAGCACTTGACGCCATCATACAAAACTCACTGAAAGCAGGCCTTACATTTTTATCCGATCAGGATGCAAGACCGACTGGTGGTGCACATCCGTATGCACACTTATGGGACAATGGTGCTGATGCTACCGATGAACTGAATCGCGTTATGGAGGTCCGATCCGTAGCATTGAAAAATTTCGGCGAACGAAACATCAAACCTCATGCACCTATGGCAACACTCGAAGAAGTGCTGGTACCTATATATTTCTTCCACCGCTACCAGGTAGAATCCGCTGTGAAAGTCTTGGGTGGTATAAATTATAGATATGCCTTGCGTGGCGATGGACAACCGGTTGCAGATCTGCTTACACCGGAGCAGCAATCAAAAGCACTCACAGCATTGCTAAAGACAGTTGAACCGGCAGCATTGATTCTCCCGGAAAGTTTACTGGTAAATATACCACCACGTCCTATCGGTTATCAGCGCCATCGTGAGTTGATCAAACTGAAAACAGGATTAACCTTCGATCCTTTGGCCTTGGCTGAGACATCAGCAGATATGACGTATAGTTTGATATTGCATCCGGCACGTGCCAATCGTTTGGTAGACATCATGCACGCAACATCAATCAGCCGAGTCTTGAAAGTATACTTGATAAATTGATAACGCATTCCTTCAAAGCCACACCGAAAGCCGGGTACGAAGGTGCTATACAAATGAGTGTTGATGGCGCGTTATTCTCAAACCTGGCAAAGCTTGCAGCATCGGAGCAGTCATCTTTACAAGCCCGCGCCATAACAATGTTAAAGCTGGAACAGCTTAAAAACTGGCTTAAACAAAAAGGACCGGCAACAACCAACGAAGAGTGGAAGGCATTTTATGTATATATAGCATCACTCATTGAAAAGCTGCAGGAGAAACCTGAAGAATTCAAAGCAGACTATCCACTCGAATCTCCTCCCGGCATGCCCATCGGAAATCTAGACATGGATTTTTGCGGACATTAGAAAAATTTTTTTAGCGCTGCTGTACGCATAAAAAGTGAAAAATATATCTGCATTTATCTGCGCCTTCCGCGGGAATGAATTTATTACTTTTGCGCGTAACATGTCGCGAAAGAACAAGATAAGAGTTGGATTGGCATTACTCGTTGTGGGGTTTGTTGGGTATTACTTTTCGCTATCCTCCATACTTTTTACCGATCCGTATTCTACTGTGCTGGAAGCTTCCAACGGAGAATTACTTTCTGCCGCTATAGCACGCGATGGCCAATGGCGTTTTCCGGAAACCGACTCCGTGCCTGATAAGTTTGCAGAAGCCATTATTACCTATGAAGACAAGCGCTTTCGCAGTCACCCCGGTGTAGATATACTTTCACTGGGCAGAGCGTTTCGTCAAAATATAGCCGCACGAAGTATTGTAAGTGGAGGCAGTACGCTGAGCATGCAGGTAATCCGTCTCTCGCGAAAAGGAAAGTCGCGGACGGTAGTTGAAAAGATTATTGAAATTATACTCGCCACACGACTGGAGTTACGCTATAGCAAAGATGAGATACTGGCCCTATATGCATCGCACGCACCGTTCGGAGGAAACGTTGTTGGTATAGAAGCAGCGTGCTGGCGTTACTTTGGCAGAGATGCACGCGAGCTCTCGTGGGGTGAAGCAAGTTTACTGGCTGTACTGCCAAATGCGCCTTCGCTGATGCACCCGGGAAAGAACCGCGAACAGCTAAAGAGCAAGCGTGACAAATTGCTGGAGAAGCTGAGAGACATCGGCAAGATCGATACATTTACCTGCGCGCTGGCAAAAGAAGAACCTATACCGGAAGAACCTCAGGTGTTACCGCGCGCAGCACGACATTTACTTGTGCGAATGCAAGCCGATGGTTTTGCCGGGAAGAAAATACAATCAACACTACAGTATAGTTTGCAGCATCGGGTTGAACAGATCATGCACGATCATCACCAGCGATTGGTCGGCAATAAAATTCATCATGCAGCTGCTATAGTAGCCGATGTAAAGACCGGAAATGTAGTGGCCTATATCGGTAATGTTGACAACGGAAAAAATTACCGGGGCGATGATGTTGATGTTATTGTCTCACCTCGCAGCACCGGAAGTATACTAAAACCTTTTTTATATGCCGCAATGCTGGAGGAGGGCAAGATCCTTCCGAAAACATTGTTGCCCGATGTACCGGTATATATCAACGGCTTTGCACCCAAGAATTTTTCGAAGGATTATGATGGTGCTGTTCCTGCTGATAAAGCATTGATACGATCGCTGAATGTTCCGGTAGTATATATGCTGCGTGACTATCGCTATGAGAAGTTTCATTCGCTGCTAAAATCATTGGGCATGACAACCCTGAATCATCCTCCCGATCATTATGGTTTGTCGTTGATACTCGGCGGTGCAGAAGGAACCCTGTGGGATATAGCCGGTATGTATGCATCCATGGCGCGTACGCTGAATAATTACTTTGAACATCCTGGTAAGAATCGCTATACCCGCGGAGACTTTCATGCGCTGAAATATACTTTCAATAAGAATGAAACGGCTTCAGCTCCTGACCTGGAAGAGACTTCGTTCATCAACGCTTCTTCCATCTATCAAACTTTTGATGCTTTGAAAGAAGTATACCGGCCGGGAGAAGAATCGGGCTGGCGTTACTTCAACAGCTCAAAACCGATCGCCTGGAAAACCGGTACAAGCTTTGGCTTTCGCGATGGATGGGCCGTAGGCGTAACGCCTGATTATGTAGTAGGCGTGTGGGTTGGAAATGCTGATGGCGAAGGTCGCCCCGGACTTACCGGTACCGATGCTGCTGCTCCTATATTATTCGATATATATTCGCAGTTACCCGGACAGCGTTGGTTTCAGCTGCCCAAGATGGAGATGGAAAAAATTACCGTATGCGCCCGCAGCGGTTATCGAAACAGTTCGTTGTGTGATGAAGTAGACACCATCATGGTGGGACAACATGGGCTGCAAAGTGTAGCCTGTCCGTTGCATATGAAAGTTCATCTCACAGCCGATCAGAAATTCAGAGTACACAGTGACTGCGCTTCGGTTACTGAAATGAAAACCGTTAACTGGTTTGTACTGCCCCCTGTACAAGAATACTATTACAAGCCGCGCAATATATCGTATCGCTCGTTGCCGCCTTTTCGAAAAGATTGTCAGTCATCCTTCAATCTTACGGCAATGGATCTTATATACCCGAAGCCGAATGCCCGCATATTTATACCACGCGACCTGGATGGTAAAATGGGGAATGCGGTTTTTGAATTAGCCCATCGCAACCCTATGGCTACTGTTTTCTGGCATCTCGATGGAACCTATATCGGCAGCACGCGCAAAACGCATCACCTTGCTGTTAATCCCGAACAAGGTAAACATATACTTACCGTTATCGATGAGAACGGAGAAATGCTCGAACAATCTTTTGAAGTTTTATCGAAGATGTAAGCTTCTGATAAATAATGGCTTACTTGCTTTTTGTTAAATCTTTGCTAAATTCGTATTTATATTGATAAACCTATAATATCTAAAGACCCAGTGTGTCTATGAAGACATTAAAATTTTTTGCACTGGTAGGCATTTTTTCTGTATTGTTTGCAATACAGCCTACCGCAACCGCTCGTCCGGAGCAAGTAAATCTAGACGAACCTCAGAACTATGTAGTTATCGGAGCATTCAAGATCCATCGTAATGCTGTTCGTTTCAGTGACCATGCCCAGAAACTGAGCCTCAATGCGAAGTATGAGAAGAACGTTAACCGTAACCTGTACTATGTATATGTATTGCAGACTGCCGATCGCGCAGCAGCCATTGCAGAAGCTAACCGCCTGCGCTCCGAATCGGAGTTTACAGACAGTTGGGTATATAGCGGCTCATTTACAAAAGAAACAGCGCCCGCTGCTGTAGTATTGCGAAGCGTAGATGTAAACCCGGTAACGGAAGAGAAAATAGAAACGGTACAGCCTAAAGACCCTGAACCGGTTGCTACTACAGTAAGCAATACTCCGGAAACTACAACGCCAACCGAACAAGCCACCTCGCAGTCTATAGATGATGGAGGAACCGGTAAAAATTTCTTCTTCAAGCTATACCGCGCTACCGATAATGATGTTGTACAAGGCGATGTAAGTGCTATAGATGTAGACCGTACCCGCAAGATGGGAACGTATAAAGGCAATGCCCCGGTAAAAGTTGCCGACCCGCTTAGTAAAACGGACAGCGTGTTACTGGTGTGCGAAGTATTCGGATACCGGAAATCACAACGCAATATTTATTACAATGAACCTTCCGGTGAAGGAATCGAGACCGATGCGAACGGAGCTGTAGTAGTCCCCTTCGAGTTGATCCGTTTAAAGAAAGGCGACATCGCTGTCATGTACCATGTATACTTTTACAAAGATGCATCGATCATGCGGCCCGAGTCTCGCTATGAAGTAGAGAGCCTCCTGAAAATGTTAAATGAAAATAAGAACTACCGCATCCGCATACACGGCCATACGAACGGAGGTGCCAGCGGTAAAATTATTTCCAAGCCAAAAGACGGTGATAACTTCTTCTCTTTAACGGGTTCTGTTGAAGGCTTTGGTACTGCTAAGAAACTTTCAGAAGAACGTGCAGAGATCATTCGTGATTTTCTGTTGAAGGAAGGTATAGATCCAAAACGTATGGAGACAAAAGCATGGGCCGGTAAACGCCCTATATACGATAAACTCAGCAGTCGCGCGCAGGAAAACGTGCGTGTGGAAATTGAGATTTTGCAGGACTAGGTTGAGGTTATCCGTTAATGGTTAATCGTTATTCGTAGCTATATATACTATACGAACGCGGTATGAATTCAGAAGGCACAAATTTCTTCGCGAACTTTGTGCCTTCGTTTTTGTAGGCAAGTTTTCGATTAGGTGCCAGGCATTCAATGTTCGGCTGCAATTTCTCCTTCACTCGAGTCGTTCCTTACACTCAACTCAACACTATATATAGCGTTGAGGCTTCGCATGTCTTTATTTTCACGTGGCCCCGCCCCGATTACTCTTATTGCATAATTACCCCGTTTCAACAAGGCTTTTCTTTGTCGGTTCTTTGCGCTTGCGACTTCAACAATCCGATCGTAAAGAAACGATTTAGACGTCCTTTACCGAAAACGTTAGCGAAATTATACTTTCGGAA
Organism: uncultured Flammeovirgaceae bacterium; assembly: GCA_946480685.1. The sequence continues at coordinate 7,277 of CAMLLI010000043.1, forward strand.
GACTACTTCGAGATCTTTCGATACCGCAAAGGTTTTCGAATGCCTTTATTTTTGGAGTACACTAAATCTAAAAATGTATGCAACAACTGTATTTGTCGATTGCTGCTGCGCGCGGTAGCATTCCTCCTGATTCGGAAAAAAACACCCTCCTGCCAGAAAAGCCGAATTAGACATTTCTCCGTTAGCAGTCGTCCTCGCAAGTTGTCCGACCTAAATGTAAAAGGCACCGTTGTGATCTGCTTCGTGAATCGTTACCCGGCAGATTAACGCAGATTACTAAATCAATGATAATCACAACTAAACCTTTTGAGAATGAAAACATCTATACTTCGCGATGTAAGAATGTATGTTACCTGGGCTTTGCTATTCCTTGCAACCAGTACAGTACTTGCTCAAGCTGTTACGGTAACCGTTAACGCTACCCAGAACAAGCGCTTGATATCACCCTCTATATATGGAAAAAATGATTTCTTCGACAAGACTACCCAATTCTATAAAGATGCAGGGTTGCGTTTCGCGCGAATGAATGGAGGTAATAATGCAACCGGTTATAACTGGCGAAAGAAAATTACCGTCCATCCCGACTGGTATAACAATGTTTATACTTCCGACTGGGATGCATTAGCACAAAAGACCAACAATAACTTTTCGAACATGCAGGGCATGTTTGCCTTTCAATTACTCGGCCGAGTTGCATCCAATAAAAATAACAACTTCGATGACTGGGCCTACAACCAGGCTGCGTATTGGGAAGGTGTGGGGCAAAACTTAGCAGGTGGAGGAACACCCAACCCGGATGGCGGAACCAAAGCCAAAATAGAGGGGAATATCAATTTATTTACGCAACCATGGCCAGCAGATTCTTCCGTGGCAATTCTTAATCACTGGTTTGGATCAAACGGCTTGCGACTCGATAGAAACAAGTTTGTGTACTGGAACATGGACAACGAGGTAGACATATGGAATGGTACGCACGACTATGCTATGCCTACATTAATATCAGCCTCTGCATTTATGGACCGGTATATAGAACTGGCGAAGAAAGCGAAAGCACTATATCCCGGCATAAAGCTTTGCGGACCAGTTGCAACTTCTGAATGGCAATGGTATAAATGGTCTAATGAAAGTATATATGTAAACGGGAGATATTATCCCTGGATCGAGTATTTTATCAAGCGACTCGGTGATGAGTATAAGGCCACCGGTATCAAACTGGTTGATGTAGTAGATATTCACAACTATCCTTCCTATAATAACGATGATGCCGCAGCGCTGCAGGGACATCGGATTTATTACGATGAAACGTATGACTACCCGGGCTCTAACGGTATAAAATCAAGCGCTGGCGGATGGGACGATTCACTCACAAAACAATATATATTCAAGCGTATAGACGGCTGGTTAAATGAGCATTTCGGAGCGAACCATGGCATCACAACCGGTGTGAGCGAATGGGGCACCATGTCAAGTGCCAATGCAAATCTTGAATCTGTCATATACGCCTCGCATCTTGGTACATTTGCTAATAATGGTGTCGAATTGTTTTCACCGTGGAACTGGTCAGTTGGTATGTGGGAAACGCTCCACCTCTTTAGCCGGAATGCAAAGAAATATAGTATATCCAGTACATCATCGCTTGAAAATACAGTCTCTGCTTATTCATCTGTAAATGAAAACTCCGACTCTTTAACTGTAATCGTTGTTAATCGCGACCGGAATGCTTCGCGCAGTGTCACGGTCAACCTGAGTAATTTTAATGTTGCCAATGGAAACTATACAACGCTGCAATTAGCATCGCTGCCGGATACCGAGACGTTTGTATCGCACACACAAAATGCATTGAAGTCAAGTACAGTGCAGGTAAGTTCTAACTCACTTACCATGTCTGTGCCGGCACTTTCTACAACGGCAATTCTATTGGTAAAAGCTCCCGTTGTTACGTATGTTTCGTTAGCCAACCGAGCTACAAGCTTGCGCATCGATGGTATGTATAGGTCTGACAATAATTCCAACGCAGGACAGTGGAGTAACAGTGGCAGTACAGCACAACAATGGTCAATAGAAACGGTTGGAAATTATGTGATGCTGAAAAACCGCGCAACCGGACTATATCTGGATGGTATATCCAGAACTGCGAATGGTTCCGCGGCAGGGCAGTGGGCTTACAGCGGCAGTAACGCACAACAATGGACAAGAGAAACAGCAGGAAGCTATGTTAAATTCAAGAACAGGGCTACCGGACTATACCTGGATGGAATGGGGCGTACTGCCAACGGATCTGATTTAGGTCAATGGAGTCAAAGTACTCATGCAAATCAGCAGTGGTCAATTGTCACGATTGGAAATGGACGACAAGGCTCTCCGGAGGAAAGTGTAAATACCACCGAAGAATTTGCTGTTAATGTGTACCCCAATCCGTTTGCCAGAACGATAACACTTGATGTAGTGGGTGCAGATGAACAATTGAAAATTACAATACTTGATGCAACAGGCAAGACGGTAGAAGCGATTACTCATTCCGGTGGATCCGGTAAATTGTCGCTGGGCGCTGCACTCAGACCTGGTTTGTATATCCTTCGCGTGAACGGTGTGAAAACGTCACGATCCTTTAAAGTTTTGAAGGAGTAATTCCTTCCTGAATAAAACAAAAGTCATCTCACGGTGGTATAAAAATCCATGTGAGATGACTTTTTTATTTATAGCAAAACAGGAATGTATTTTGCTTAAGTATTCATTTGCGCTGTTGCTATACTATATATAGCCTAACGATTCCGAGTTTACGCATAACGGTTAACGTATAACGATTAACCGATAACGCATAACGACTAACTCGTCACAGCCTGAAGCACATCATGCTGCGTAATAATGTGTACGCGTTCCTGATCATCCCTTACAAGCAGTGCTTTGTTATCTTTGTTTAGCAAAGATGATAGTACATCCAGCGTACTGTCAGGAGCAACAAATAGCATTGGCTTGTCCATTACCTCACCAACCTGCTTGGATTGAAGTTGAGGGTCCTGAATAATTTTTTCAAGAAGACTCGCAGAGCTTACGCTTCCTACAAAATGATTATTCTCCGTTACCGGTATCTGGTCGATGCCTTGTTTGTTCATTACCATAATCGCTTCACTGATCTTCGATGATTTATTTACGGTAATCAAACCATCTTTTCCGTTACGTGCTGAAATGATATCGCGTGCTGAACCAAAGCTGCGGGCTTCTGTAAAGCCGTGATCTTTCATCCACTGATCGTTATATACTTTCGCCAGGTAACGTGTACCATGATCCGGCAACAGAATTACCATTACATCATCTTTCTTTAAATGCTCACGTGCATACTCCAGTGCACCGTGTAGTGCCGATCCGCTCGACCATCCTACAAACAATCCTTCTTCACGTGAAAGTCTTCGCGCTGCAATGGCTCCATCTTTATCCGTTACTTTAATGAAAGTATCGATCACATCGAAGTTTACGTTTTTGGGAAGTATATCTTCACCAAAGCCTTCGGTGAGGTAAGGGTATATTTCATTCTCATCAAATATACCGGTCTCTTTATACTTCTTGAAAACCGAGCCGTATGTATCTATACCTACGGTTACCAGGTTCGGATTTTGTTCCTTCAGATACTTAGCAGTGCCACACATAGAACCACCGGTACCTACTGTTGCAACGTAGTGTGTAATTTTACCTTCGGTCTGTTTCCAGATTTCGGGACCCGTAGTTTCGTAATGTGCCGTTGCGTTCGATGGGTTATCGTATTGATTTGGATAGATTGAATTCGGAATTTCTTTATTCAGCTTGCGCGCTACTGAATAGTACGAGCGAGGATCATCAGGCGCAACGTTTGTCGGGCAAACCACTACTTCGGCACCAACCGCTTTCAGAATATTTATTTTCTCCTGCGATTGTTTGTCGGCCATTGTAAAGATGCAGCGATATCCTTTGGCAACAGCTGCCAGCGCAAGACCCATACCGGTGTTACCAGATGTACCTTCAATGATGGTGCCTCCCGGTTTCAATAAACCCGCTTTCTCGGCATCTTCAACCATCTTGATGGCCATGCGATCTTTTGTTGAGTTACCTGGATTGAAGTATTCAACTTTTGCCAGAACCGTGCCGGCAATGCCCTTGGTAACTTTATTAAGTCTTACCATCGGTGTGTTACCAATGGTTTCTATAATGGAATTGTATATCATGACTGCTGTATATAAGGATGGTAAAACTACAAAAACGGACTAAGGTGTCCTACGGTTCCGGACATTAGAAAACAAGCTGCGAGCGGTGAGTTTTGAGCTGCGAGAGGTTAACCGAAATTTCCCCCGATGCGGTTATACACATTTTTGGGTTGCCAGGATAAAGGTTTGCCGAGGTACATGCGGGTGCCTTTCAGAAATTCTTTTAACCCTAAC